>QKGJ01000323.1 GCA_003251275.1 Ignavibacteria bacterium | reverse complement strand
CTGGAGGGGTTCACCCGGTTGATGAACGATCCACGATTTGATAAAATTCCGAAGATCCTTGAAACTCCCAAGGATGAGGAGATGCACGAGGACATCGAAAACATGAACACGCTCCGCTCCCTTGTCAGAACAAAACATCCCAGAAAAGAAAAACCACAACTCCAATGACCAAGCGCCATATCATCATCTTCTTTACGATTGTTCTCTCGCTGTACGGTCTATTGAATTTCTACATTTACCGGTCGGGATTGTCTGCCGTTCCGGATGATCTTTCCATCTATTATAGGGCGACCTTTCTGTTCCTGGTTCTCGCGTTTCCGCTGGGAAGAATCCTGGAGCGATTTTTTCTTTCCCCCTTAAGCTCGTTTCTGGTCTGGGTTGGATCGTTCTGGCTGGCGGGGATGGTATATCTGCTGTTCGCTTCCATTATGGTGGATGTTGTCCGATTGGCAAACGCAATCATCCCGTTTCTTCCCACTCTTGACGAACAAGCTCGCTTCATCGTTGGCGAGACAATAGGACTAATTGTGTTTCTTGTTGTGGTCGCCGGCCATCTCAATGCAGTTCATCCGAGAACAAAAAAGCTCCAACTCACCATCCCGAAAAATGGTCATGGGGTGAAGTCCGTTCGCATTGCGGTTGCGTCGGATATTCATCTCGGGACAATCGTGTGCAAAGCGCGACTGGAACGAATCGTCAAGAAGATCAATGGGCTAGACGCCGACCTTGTGTTATTGCCCGGCGACGTGGTGGATGAAGATATCGGGCCGGTGATTCGCCAGAATCTCGGCGAGGTCCTACGCACAATCCGCTCGCGGTACGGCGTCTTCGCAGTAACCGGAAATCATGAATACATCGGTGGGGTCGAGGCAGCATGCTCTTATCTTGTCGAGCATGGCATCACCATGTTGCGTGATCAATCCGTGAAGGTCAATGATAGCCTCTACATCGTCGGACGCGAGGACGTCAGCTATAATCGGAGGGACAGAAAGCGAAAAGCGCTGCCCGAACTTCTCGCCGGCCTGGACGAACAGCTCCCCATCATCATGATGGACCATCAGCCGTTCCGCCTGAACGAAGCGGAAGAACATGGCGTCGATGTGCAACTCTCCGGGCATACGCACCACGGACAGCTATGGCCATTCAATTATATAACGCAACGAATTTATGAAGTAAGCTGGGGGTATAAGAAAAAGGGCAAGACGCACGTGTACGTCTCGAGCGGCGTCGGGTCATGGGGACCGCCTGTCCGCACCGGCAACAGACCGGAGATAATCGAGTTGAATATTCAACTTGCATAAGAACGCATGGCACGTCGCATAGGATTCATTCTCGGACTCGTCGCATTCGTCGGCATTCTTATGCTGCCTCCCTTCGCGTCGTTTCAGGAAATGTCCGCACAGCGGGTGGAGGAAGCGAAGCTGCTTGTCGATCCGGGGACATTGGCCGGCTCGATGCAGTCTGTGCTTGCAGTGCTGGCACTCATGGTCATCTGGTGGATCACCGAAGCCGTTCCACTTTCGGCCACTGCTCTTCTTCCCGCCGTGTTGTTTCCCCTGCTGAGAGTCACCGGAGTTCAGGGGAGCGCTCTCTTCGAGTTCACTCCCCGCAATGCTCTTCTCAACTACGCTCACCCAGTGATCTTTCTTTTCCTCGGCGGATTTCTCCTTGCTGGCGCGATGCAGAAATGGAAACTCGACCGCCGCTTCACCCTCTGGCTTCTCACACGCGGCAACATCGCCAACGATACGCGCAAGGTGTTGTTCGCCATGATGAGTGCAACGGCCCTTCTCTCCATGTGGATTTCCAACACCGCAACCGCCGCGATGATGCTTCCTCTTGGACTCGGCATCCTTGCATTGATGAAGGTTGAGCCGGGAAAACGTGGATACGGAACTGCGTTGATGCTCGGTATCGCCTGGTCTGCTTCCATTGGAGGAGTGGCGACGATCATCGGCTCGCCGACGAACGGTGTTGCGCTGGGAATTCTCAACGCGCGCTATGCAGGTGAGCCGGCGTATCAGCAGATCAGTTTTCTGGATTGGATGAAGCTTGGGATACCATACGTCCTCCTCTTTCTTCCGATTGCGTGGTTTCTTCTTGTCAAGATGTTCCCCTCCGCCGAGTCCGGCATTCCCGGAGGGAAACAAGGTCTTCTGTCGGAGCAGAAGGCGTTGGGGCCGTTGTCCGGAGGAGAGAAACGGATGATACTGGTTTTCGGACTCGCGGTCTTCCTCTGGGTAACGAATCCATTCTGGGATGTGCTCTTTCCATCGGCGCTCGCGGCTCAGCTTTCCTGGCTGGATGAATATGCGATCGGCTTGCTGTGCGGATTGCTGCTCTTCTTTGTCCCGGTTTCTTTTCGCGACTCAAGGTTTGTGCTGGAGTGGGATGATGCATCGTTTGTGGATTGGGGAACATTGCTGCTGTTCGGTGGGGGGATTGCGCTTTCAGACGGGATGTTCAAGAGCGGACTCGCACACTGGATTGCCATAAACTTTGTGGGTTTGGTGGGTTCTCCTTTGCCGCTTGTCATGCTCTTGATCATCGTTCTCCTTGTGAATTTTCTAACGGAGGTCACCTCCAACACGGCGGTCGTTTCGATGCTTGTGCCGGTTCTTCTCTCCATTGCCGAGACGACCGGAGCGAATCCGGTGATGTACGCGGTGGCCGCCGCTGTTTCCGCATCGATGGCATTCATGCTTCCCGTCGCCACACCGCCGAACGCACTGGTCTTCTCCAAGGGCTATATTAAAATGAGTGATATGGTGCGGGCAGGATTTCTCCTGAACATGACGGGGTGGCTCCTGACAACTGCAATTGTTGCCGGGGTGGGCGGATTGATTCTTGGGATTTACTAAGGTTCTCAAAGACCGTTGGCGGCTCTGCGGGTTCTTCCGGTTCTCTTGATTTTCCCATCGCCCCACTTTACTTTCGACAGAGGAAGACGCACTTTACCAGTCCGATTGACCGGACCTTGAAACCAGAAAAGGAATAAACGCAATAACGTAGCGATTAGCCGCCGGCTAAACGCTACATATATGCGACAACCCAGTAGTTAGCCGCAATTGCGTTCGGTGGTCACTTAGAGGACATACTGGTTTAACGTATGAAAACACGATTGCTATTCCCCGTTGTTCTACTCGTTCTGATATCTTCATGTCATAGGAACTCGGATATGGGTGACAAAGCCTTTAGAGCCGAACGACTTTCTAAGAGAGCAGTGCTCACATTGAACGGACCGATAGGAAAAGTGTTCCCACTCTTTGGGGCAATTGAGGAAAAGAAATGGGCAGACGGATGGAATCCGGTCGTGTTGTATCCGACTTCGGAAAAGCTCGAAGAGGGGATGGTCTTTACCACTCAGGCGCACGGTCATGGTGAAACCGCATATGCTTGGATAGTATCAAAGTATCAGCCTGAGAATCATCTCATAGAATACGTCGTGTCGACTCCAAACCGGTATTGGGTGATAGCCATCCAGTGTGTTGCTTCGTCGGATACTGAAACGAAAGCTACCGTCAGGTATACGTTTACAGGATTGACCGTGCTTGGCAACGAAATCAACAAAGTGGCAGTTGAAAAGATGTATGAGAGGAACCTTGAAGATTGGGAAGTAGCCATAAATCATTACTTGACAACGGGCGAAGCTCTCAAACACCATTGAAACAAGATTTCGCACTCAGCGAACGGTAACAGCACCAAGCATGACGTTCGATTCATTCGTAAAGGCAGCCGCGCATGCCATCGCACACTCGATTTAGTTGTACTCACTCAAGGGCTCACTCAATTGTAGAAGAAAGAGTTCGCCGTTGCATGCTTTGTGCGCACGTTATCCGCCACGCAGCCTAATTGGAGGTTATTGTGAATTTCCCCTTCATTGCTATCGATCTCCAGGAGCTAAGGGACTGGATTTCTTTCATCTTTCTAATCATCGGCGGCACCATCGCTATTAGGACCTTTGTCCTGAGTCAACGCCAACGACGTCTAGAAAACAGTTTTCGCCTAATAGACCTTTGCAATAAAACCCTGACCGACAATGACAGAATCAACTGGCATACTATTCACGTTGCTAGCTGCGAACAAACGGGTGCCAAAAGAGGATTCTTCGTCGAGAATGGCAAGCAGGTACCATTCCTAGATCTCTTTCAACCGAATGTCGTTGCTCAGGATTCGATTGCCCGGTTTTGCGAGCTTTTCAACCTCGTTTGCTACGAATACCTGAAGGGCACTCTCGACATCCGACTCTTTTATTTCGAATACGGTCAATATATGAGCACGACATACTACTGGGCTTCCAATGTTGACAACAACCGAGATTTCATTCGCTCGAGTTACCCATTCTTCTTCAAGGCATTCAAAAGGCGCGAGCGACGGTTTCTCCAGCTACCTCATAAGACCGTGTCTCTCCTGGAATGAGGTCAGT
This sequence comes from Ignavibacteria bacterium, assembly GCA_003251275.1. Lineage (GTDB taxonomy): Bacteria > Bacteroidota > Ignavibacteria > UBA10030 > UBA6906 > SZUA-287. Next base: position 706 of record QKGJ01000323.1, on the reverse strand, counting down.
CAAGTTAGTCTCAGGAAATGTGTACGCTGCGCGGCGTATAACAAGCGTAAAACTGACGCTCACACATTCGCAAGGCTTAAAGAAATGAACAGACAAAACACCAGTGTTGTCAAATAGCCGATAAAAAAGAGAATCTACTTCAAGCGACAATGAGAAAACTAAAATTACAAATGCAAATGACCATCAACGGTTATGTTGCAGGTCCGCACGGAGAAAATGACTGGATGACCTGGAATCCGGATAACGAATTTCTCGCGTTTCTCAATTCACTTATCGATTCTTCAGACACCTTGTTGCTTGGCAGAAAACTGGCAACGGACGGCTTTATCAAACATTGGGAGAACGCACTGGAGAAGAATCCTGATACGCCATTTGCAAAACAAATAGTCAATATGCCTAAAGTCGTTTTCACCAAAACACTTGACCAATCAATCTGGAACAACACCACGCTAGCAAAAGGGAATCTGGCAGAAGAAATTGCTAACTTAAAGAAACAAAACGGTAAAGACATTATTGTTTTTGGCGGCGCAGGTTTTGTTTCATCACTCATACAAGAAGGGCTTATCGACGAGTATCATCTTATTGTCAATCCGACGGCGATGGGAAGAGGCATAACTATTTTTAGTGCATTTGACAGAATACAGAAATTTACACCCATACAATCAAAACTCTATCCAGGCGGCAAAATCGTCTTGAGTTACAAACC
>QKGJ01000077.1 GCA_003251275.1 Ignavibacteria bacterium | reverse complement strand
CCTTGTGATGCGAGCACTCCCGCCGCGAGCGGCATTGCGAATGCGTTGTAACCCGTTGCCCAGAGAAGATTCTGCACCATCTTCCCGTATGTCGCACGTGCCAGACCAACAACTGCCGCGACGTCCCGCGGATCACTGTTGACAAGGATGATGTCCGCCGTTTCCGTTGCGACGTCGGTTCCTGCACCGATAGCAATACCGACATCCGCCTGCGCGAGCGCGGGAGCGTCATTGACGCCATCGCCTGTCATTGCAACCACGAAACCTCGCGCCTGAACCTCTTTTACTTTTGCCGATTTTTGATCGGGCAGCACTTCAGCAAACACTTCATCGATCCCAATTTCCGAGGCTACCCAGGCGGCAACCTGCTTGTTATCGCCCGTCAGCATCATTGTCTTTATTCCCATTCGCTTGAGAGTCGCGATCGCCGTCTTAGATTCGGGACGGATTACATCGGCAAGGGCAATCGCACCCTCGACTTTTCCATCGATAGACACAAATACCACAGTCTTTCCTTGGTCCGACAACTCTTGAATTCTCTCTGCTTCTATTTCAAGCTTGTTTTCCCGCAGGTACCCCGGACTCACAACCAAAACTCGTTTTCCGTTGACGATGCCTTCCGCTCCTTTTCCAGGGATCGCTTTGAATTGTTCCACGCTCGGAACCTGCTTCGTTGAGTTGACAATGCCTTTGGCAATCGGATGTTCGGAGTGAGCCTCAACAGCGGCTGCGTATTTCAAAAGATCGTCACGTTTGTATGATGTGCCGAGCTCAACCACGTCCGTGACCCCAAAGCGTCCCTCAGTCAGAGTTCCGGTCTTGTCGAAGATAATCGCCTGCAAGTTTCTTGCTTTCTCAAAAGCTGCCCGGTTTCTGATAAGAAGTCCATTGCGCGCAGACAGAGCCGTGGACACCGCGACGACCAGCGGGACAGCCAATCCAAGGGCGTGCGGACATGCAATGACCATGACGGTCACGGTTCGCTCCAGGGCGAAGGCAAACTCCGCATTCATGATCCATGACCATACAAAGAACGTCAATGCCCCTCCGCCGAGCGCGATGAGTGTAAGCCAGAGTGCAGCTCGATTGGCGAGATCCTGTGTTTTGGATTTACTCTCCTGTGCTTCCCGCACAAGATCGATCACTTTGGAGAGAAACGAATCAGCGCCTGTGTTTTTGACTTCAACCGTCAGTGACCCCTCACCATTGATGGAGCCTCCGATGACGGTTGCCCCCTCTGATTTCGACACAGGCTTGGATTCTCCGGTGAGCATAGATTCATTGACAGATGACCCGCCTTTGAGTACCGCACCGTCTGCAGGAATTCTCTCGCCTGGCTTTACAAGAACGCGATCGCCTTTCACGAGTTCAGAAAGGGGAACATCTTTGATGGCTCCGTCCGGCATGATCTTGTGCGCATCCGAAGGAAGAAGAGCCGCAAGCTCTTCCAAAGCCTTAGAAGCCCCCATAACGGATTTCATCTCAATCCAGTGACCCAGCAGCATAATATCGATCAATGTTGCTGTTTCCCAGAAGAACACCTCGCCGCTCAGCCCGAACACGATGGCCGTGCTATAGAAATACGCCGTTGAAATTGCGACGGCGACAAGGGTCATCATTCCTGGTCGGCGCGACTTCAGCTCGTCAACCATGCCCTTCAAGAATGGGGCGCCTCCGTAAACAAAGATGATCGACGATAGCAGGAAGAGCACATATATGTCGCCCGCGAATTGGAACGCGGTGCCCAATCCCAACCAGTGCTGCAACATCGGGGAGAGGAGAACAACTGGGGTTGTCAGGGCAAGGGCATACCAGAATCGACGTTTGAAGTCCTCAACCATATGACCGTGATGTGCACCTCCATGATCTGAGTGTCCTGACTTGACGGTGTGGTTACTGTGATTGTGTTTAATATGGTGTTCGTGTTCCATTTTCCTCTCCATATTGTCATCGGGGCACAATGTTTCAAGTTCTTTCTCCAGTTCCGGAACCATTGGCATCCTCGCCCAAGTTTATGATAATTCTGTACTAATGGTACGAGGCGAGCCGTTCCAAGTCGTTACAGAATTCTGAGAAAGGTGTGCAGATTAAAGGGAGGAGATGTAAAAGCGCGTCCGTTTTCTTTAGGGATCGAGAAGCTTAAACCGGATGCGGAGGACGCCGTTCCCGAATGATGTAGAAATGATTTTGAACGTGCCGATCTCTCGCGTGGAATCCACATGTTCTCCCCGGCATGGACACGCGTCGTAGTCACCGATTCTAATAATGCGGAGGGTGTCTCCTGTTTCGTCCGGTAGGCGGCCGAGATCGAACAGCTTTCCGGCTTCCTGGCGCGACATTGTTCCTTCCGTCACCTGCATGTTCGCTTCAATCACCTCGTTAACCCGTTTCTCAACGTTGCCGAGCTCTTCGTCCGTGAGATTGCGATCAAAGTGGTAATCGCACTTGGATTTCTTCTTCTCGATGTGGGCGCTGAACGAGCGACCGCGGTTGAACATCCGTACCATTGTTTGGTTCAGTATGTGTTCGGCGGAATGCATCCGCGGGTCGTACTCTTTTGCCATTATTATGTTACCTCATCTATCGGCTTCCGGGTGTTTTGCACCATCTTCTTGAATGCACTCGCCGTCATGCCGGTAACCTGTCGGAACTGGTTGGACAAATGCTGTACACTGCTGTACCCGAGCTTATACGAGATCTCATTCAGTGTGAGCTCATGATATTTCAAAAGTTCCTTCACTCTTTCGATCTTCTGCATGATGATGTACTGTTCCAGAGTGATATTCTCAATCGAAGAGAAGAGAGTGCTCAGGGAGTGATACTCTTGACCGACTTCCTTTGCTATAAAAGTCGAGACCTTCTTTGGCGCGTTGTGCTCGAGGTCCGTCTCATACACGAGCTTCAGCACAGCGTGTTTGATGTCCTCGACGAGTCGCTCCCTGCGATCGCTGAGAAGCTCAAAACCCAATGGCTGCAGAACACCTGCGATGGTTTTCTTCTGATCTGCTGAGACCGTTCCCTTCACAATAACCTCACCCAGCTCCACATGTTGAATCTCCAAACCCAGTTTTGTAAGTTCATCCATGACGACTTTGATGCATCTCCGGCACACCATGTTCTTGATTAACAGCACTGTCGTTTTCGAAGAGGATATGTGTGGTGTACTAGACATGACTGCAGCATGATACAAATTCGATCACAAAACTGCGAATGAGGGTCATGATGTCGCACCACGAACCAAGCGAAGTTCCAACATCCCCGGAAATCCCCTTTCCTCCTCCTCTCTTTTTCGTATTTGCGGGCGTTGCAGGGATTCTCATCGAGAAAAGTTTTCCTCTATTTCTTGCTTCCGGTTGGGTTCGAGTGGTGCTTCTTCCTGCCGGCTATCTGCTGATGGCGTGCGCGTTAGTGGTGGGGGTATGGGCAGTAGTGACGTTCGTACGTGTTCGGACAGGCATCTTTCCTCATCAACCGGCGAAGCAGCTTGTCAACTACGGGCCATACAAATTGTCACGGAACCCAATGTATTCAAGTCTCACAGTGGCCTACATCGGACTCGGCCTCGTGCTCAACTCTGTCTGGATGATGATCTTGTTACCTATTACGTTGGTGGCCCTGTACCACTTTATCGTACAGCGAGAAGAGCAATACTTGACGTCTCGCTTTCGAGATGAGTACGCGGAGTATTGCAGAAGAGTCCGACGCTGGATTTGAGCAGGGAGAATGCTGATGCATGAAAGAATTTATCGTCCGCCTTTCCGATACCCAAAAAGTCCGCGACTTTTGATAACCCTTGCCGCTGCTTCCGGAACAAGTGATTCCCACCCGGAATTTCCCATCTGAATCTCTTTGAGAACATCCTTTGGAAAAATGTGTAACAGATTCTCGTCGACGTTTTCCGATCCGACAATCCTTCCATTTTCTCGCAGGAACTCATAGAGATGACCGACGGATGAATCCACACGGAATTCATGCATGGTCAAAAGGATACCGGTTGCTGGGTCCTTCGATGGATGCACACAAAGGCGCACATCGCCGCAAAACAACTGTCCGAAACCGTCAAGGATGCCGCCGGGAAGTGTTTCATAATACTTTTGGTCAAACAATTGCTTCAACGCCGGAACACCGAGCGCAAACAGTAAGGGTGACTGGGTGTACCTCCTCAGATACTTTGCAAGTTGATAGTAGTGCCCATAATTGGTGATGAGAACGTTAAACCCTGTCGCACCCAACACATCAGCGCGGGCCAAAAAATCCGCAGAGTCAAGCGTATTTCCCTCCAGGAGATTCTTCAGTGTCATTTCAAGAAAGACGACCGGTGCAGGTTCGTTCTTCGCTGCGCGAGCGTGATAGACTGCCTCGGCTCGATTAACGATATCGATCGTTATCTTCGTGACAGGCCGGAAGCTCCCGCGCTCGACAATGACGGGTTTCTTGAACAACACCTCTGCCGGTTGTACTACCTCTCCTGTTGACGTAAACATCACCGCATCGGTGAATGATTGGCTCAGGAGTTGAAGGATCATCAACCGATTATCAATGGTGGCAAAACAGGGGCCGGAAAATCTAATGAGGTCGATATCGATTCGATCGCGCGTCAGCTCGTCCATGAGGGAGGCGATCAGCTCTTCCGGCTGTTGCCACTTGTAGAAAGCGCCGTGGAGCAGATTGACACCCAGAATGCCGATTGCTTCCTGCTCGCGCGCGTTTTCCGTATCCAGCATGCGGACATGAATAGTGATCTCAGACGGCGAAGCACCAGGCTTATGCTGAAACCGAACCCCCATCCATCCGTGCCCATCCTCTTGCCTGCTGAAACTCCGGGTTGCCATCGTATCTGCAAAAACGAAAAACGTTGTTCCAGCTGGTCTGCGGCCCGCGAGTTGTTGTTTCAGCACATCGAACTCCTGGGTCAACATGGATTCAAGACGATCTCTGCTCACGTAGCGTTCACTGCGGCCGTAGATGGAATCACTCACTGCCATATCGTATGCGGAGATTGTCTTTGCCACTGTTCCAGCGGCGCCGCCAACGTGGAAAAACCATCGCCCTACTTCCTGGCCTGCTCCAATTTCGGCAAATGTACCATGCTTGGGTGCATCGAGGTTGATGCGAAGGGCTTTTTGGTGCGTGCTTGATTCA
>QKGJ01000289.1 GCA_003251275.1 Ignavibacteria bacterium | reverse complement strand
GAACACGGTCACGACGCTGTCCCATGTTGGCTTATCTAAGTCAACCAGAAGGCGCCGATCGAGATGGCGGCCGGAGAAAGTTAACGCATAGATGTCGTTGAAATGCTCGTAGAAATTCTCAAATTGCGTCACGGACATATCCGCGATCCAGGGGAGAACACCGTCGAGCCGAACAAACGCCTGATCTCGATCCATCGGAATGGGAAGCCAGGTCTTTCGCCCGTTCTCTTTTTCAAAACGCGCCCATTTCCACTGCTTCACGTGCCGATCCCAATCGCCAACAAGGAGATCGAGCAGGCGTGCTGTCAGATAAGCGCGAGAATCCGGACGGTCTTCGCTATCATCCTCCATCGCACCGAACATCTTGAGAGCATTCTGGATTTTAGCCGAACCGAGGAAGCCGTCATCTGGGTATGTTTCGAAGATTCCGAGAAGTCCACCAAACGTTGCACGGAACTCTCCCAGGTCAGGATCGTCCGGAAGGAGAACAAGCTGCGGATGAAGCCGTGGTACGCCAACAGCTCCAGCCAGCTTATCTACAATCAGCGCACCTGCGGGATTCGACGTACTGATATGATCCTGCGCGAGGTCTGCAGCAAAGGTGTTCTGAAGTTCGACCGGCAAAATGGCTTTCGGATCTTTGTTGACGGATCTGAACTTATACAGCTTCCCGTCGGCTCCTGCAAAGCGCAGAGATTTTGTTTGAAATCCGCCGCCTGCTTCCACCGGCTTCAGACCTCCGGCAAAGGTTTTCAAGTCTAGAATCCTGACACGAACCGGGGATGTCCAGAGATCGCGATAATGATTGCCAAAGAAGACACGATGCAACCAACCGGCTTCATATTCAGGTCCGGGGACGACCTCAACGGAGTCATCCTGCAATCGGCCGTTGAGTGCAACACTCGTTCTCGGAATCCCCATTTGCGACGAGGCTCCACAGCCTGAAAGAACGACAACGCTCAAGACGAGGGAACAAACGTACAACGTTTCCCGGTGTCGATGCATGAACGATTAGCAACAAAATAGGGAACTAAAGGACTTATTGACGCACAATATTGGGATTTTCAGAGGGAGTTGCAATGCGCCAGGAATTGGTGACTGCCTAAGTTCACCTATTCCAGCTTCTGCTTGAACCGCTGAACACTCAACGTGAGAATCGCAATACCAAACAAGAAGAGGACTGTGGCATGCGGCCAAAGCTCTCGCATGCCCGACCCCTTCAGGAAGACACCGCGAACGATTTCAAGGAAGTAACGAAGGGGAATGAGGTAGGTGAGGTACTGCACGAACTTTGGCATGTTGGCAATGGGAAAAGTAAACCCCGAAAGGAACATGAACGGCATGAAAAAGAAAAACTGCGCGATGAGCATGGCCTGCTGTTGCGTTTTCGAAATAGTGGAGACGAAGAGTCCAAGGCCGAGCGTCGTGAGAATGAACAACCCGGAGAGACCATACAACACAACGATGTGGCCACGCATGGGAACCTCAAACCAGAAATGGGCGATAGAGATCACCAAAGTGACATCCAGAAAACCGATCACTGTGAATGGAATCAGCTTGCCGAGAATCAGCTGGTATGGTTTGATGGGTGTGACCATCAGCTGTTCCAGCGTGCCGATCTCCTTTTCTTTCACGATACCGAGTGAAGTCAGCGTCATGGTGATGATCATAAGCACCATCGCAACAACGCCAGGAACCATGTAATTAGAACTGAGTAGGTCCGGGTTAAACCAGACGCGAGGCTCGGGCAGCACGCGTGCAGGAATCTTCTGTTTCCCTCCCGAGAGCGCCAGGTATTCTGCAAGGATCGATTGGGAGTACTGGTTCACGATCTGAGTGCTGTATCCAAGAAGCACGGAAGCCGTATTCGCGTCCGTTCCGTCAAGGATTACTTGGACCGGAGCCGAGACATGTCCGACAGTCTTCTCCCCAAAGCCCCGCGGGATAACGAGAGCAATTCTCGCTTTTCCATACGCAATGTACTCATCGACCGCATTATGATCGTTGACATCGTACTTATGAATGAAGTACCGCGAGTTCACAAACGAACGGACGAACTCACGACTTACTGAGCTCTTATCCATATCGCACACAACCATATCGATGTTATTGACGTCCACTGTTGCCGCGTAGCCCAGGAGGAGCACCTGCATAACGGGCACCATCACCGAAACAATCATCATGCGCTTGTCCTGTCGCACCTGGAGGAACTCTTTTCGGACAATATGAAAAATGGTTTCAATGGACGATTTCATTGTGCCCTCTTCCGCATCCGAAACGAGCTGACGCTTATCATGATGGCCGCAAACAGAGTGGTATAGAGAAGCTGATCCCAGATGGCGGCGAGGCCGACTCCCTTGAGCATTACCGCCCGGACAATGACAAGGAAGAATTTGGTCACTGCGATATTGGAAAGAACCCTGAGAACGATCGGCATGCTTTCCACAGGAAAAACGAATCCCGACAAAAGGAATGACGGGAGCAATGAGCTGAAGACGGAGAGCATGAACGCCACCTGCTGGGAATCGGTGACCGTCGAAATCAAGAGCCCCTGCCCGAGCGCTGCAACGATAAAAATGAGGATGGATACGTAAAGGAGAATCAAACTCCCCTTAATCTCGATATCGAAAAGAATATACCCGAGAAGAAGAATGACGGTCGCCGCAACAAGACTGATGAGCAGGTACGGAATAGTTTTCCCCACGATGACCTGCACCGGCTGTAAAGGCGAGACCATGATTTGCTCCATCGTCCCTCGTTCTTTTTCCCGCACCACGGTGAGCGATGTTGAGATAACCCCGGTAAGCATCATGATGAACGCGATAAGGCCCGGAACGAGAAACTTGGATGAAATAAGATCGGGGTTATACCATATCCGCGGCTGAAAATCTATCGGGATATATCTTCCGCCGGGGGCTACCTGCTGGGCATCAGCAGCGATCTTCAAAGAATAATTTGTGGCAATGCGGGCCGCATAGTTAATAGCCTGCAAGGCAGTGTTGTTGTCGGCGCCATCGACAAGCAATTGGACATGTGTATCGCGTCCTGCTGCGAGATCGCGATCGAACGAAGGTGGAATAATCACCGCCAGTCCGACATACCCTTCAAGAATCAATGGCTCCAGCTCGTCGTAACTGAAAACGGTATAGTTATGGTCAAAATACTCCGTTTGTTTGAAGGTGCGGAGGAATTCTCTCGATTGCGAGGACTTGCTTTGATCAAATATCGCGAGGGATATATGCTTGACATCGAAGTTCAATGCATATCCGACCAACACGATAATTGCTGCGGGCAATAGGAGAAGCATGCCAAGCGCAGTTGGGTCCCGACGTATTTGTCGAAATTCCTTCACGACCATCGGTTTGAGAGAACGGAGCCAGCTCATGCAGCAACTCCACTTGTCTCATCCGCATGCTCGAGGAGATAGAGAAACACATCTTCCAGTGACGGGAGAATCCGCTCGATCCGCTTCACGACAAGACCCTTCCCTTCGCAAACACGTTTGATGCTCTCCTTCCCCGTTCTCTCTTCATTTATCATCACATGGAGTTTCGTTCCGAAGATACTGGTCTCCAATGCCCACGGCTGATTCCGAATTAGCTCAAGTGCTTCGACGACGCGATCGCACTGGACTTCAAGAATCGGTTTTGTAATATATTTCGTCTTAAGCTCTACCGGACTCCCGTCAGCAATCAATTTCCCTGCATTAATAAGGATTATGTCGTTGCAATATTCCGCTTCATCGAGGAAGTGGGTTGTTACCAGGACGGTAATTCCTTCGGAGGAGAGCTGGTTGATTAACTCCCAAAAGTTCCTGCGTGATATGGGATCGACTCCTCCTGTTGGCTCATCGAGAAAAACAATTTTTGGTTGATGAAGGATGGCACATCCGAGAGCGAGACGCTGCTTCCAACCGCCGGAGAGTGTTCTGGTGAGGCTTTCTTCCCGCCCGGTAAGATCTGCCATCTTGAGTACCCAGTCCATTCGTTCTTTCAACCGACTGTTTCGAAGACCGTACACACCCCCGTAAAATCGAATGTTCTGCTCCACGGTAAGATCGTCGTACAGTGAGAATTTCTGTGACATGTAACCGATGCTTCGCTTGACAAGATCGGTTTGTTTGTTGATGTCGTATCCGGCAACTGTGGCGCTTCCAGAAGTAGATTGCAAAAGCCCACACAGCATTCGAATTGTCGTTGATTTTCCCGCGCCGTTCGCACCGAGGAATCCGAAAATCTCTCCCTCCTGCACATGAAAACTGAGCGAATTCACAGCGGTAAAGTTGCCAAACTGTTTTGTCAAATCCACGGCGTCTATCGCATACTTACTCATCAAGTACCTGCCAATCTTTTCCTACTGCCTTTTTCAAACGGGCAAGGCTGAGCTGGTGCTCAACGAGCGCTCCACTCAGGCTTGTCTGCGATTGCAGGAGGGCAACTTCCGCATCGACGACGTCCGATGAGGTTGCGAGTCCGTTCTTGTATTTGTCATTGATACTCCGGGCATTCTCCTCGGCCGATTGGACAGCCTTCTCCGCAACCTCGATCTTGTGTTCGCTTTGCTGAAGGCGAAGTTGAGATTGTGTAACCTCCACCTCGATATTTGTTTTGAGTAAGTCGGAGTACGCTTGCGTGCGGTTTAACTGTGCCTTTGCTTGCTCGACTTGAAAAGAGGTTGCTCCCCAATTCCAGAGGTCGAATTGCAAAACTACTCCCACGTCCCACGTATTGAGAAATTCATCCCGCGTTGGCAGGTAACGAGGATTGGGCTTGCTGTAATACCAGTTGCCTGAGAGAAAGATTTGAGGCCACCAACTCCCCTGCGCTGCAGTGATAGTTGCTTCGTTTGCCTGAAGACGTGAGTTGAATGCAAGGACTTCCGAACGACTGTTCTTTGCGTGAGAAACCATTTCTCCGATTTCGGTTTCTCCTGCGAGTTCTCTTCCAGGTCGATGCCCGGGCATTGTGCCGGGAATCAGTTCCGTGTTCAGGGCACGTCCAAGCAGCTTATTAAGATTCATCATTGCCACCCTGACGTCATTTGTTGCATCAATCTCAGCCAGCTTTCCGCTGCCGAGTTGAACCTCGATCTTCAAGTAATCATTCCGCGTTGCGAGGCCCGCCGTAACAAGACGCTCGGTATCTTCAAGATGCGCAGTAGTCCTACGCACATTCTCTCTGATAAAGCGATGTGTTTCTCTCGCCTGGTACAGCAACCAGTACGCACTCTGAACTTGCAGCTCAACATTTGATTCATCGGACTGGTAGTCCATGGCGGCTGCTTCTGCAAGATATTCGGCAGCACGGGTGTTGCTCCGAAGCCGGAACCCGGTAAAGAGCGGCTGTTGCACACCCACACGAAGAGAATAGTTGTTTACAATGGAAGGGGAGATGACAAAAGAATTCTGTGATGTCGGTAAGGTCACCTCAAACGGATCAACCTCGCTCAGCCGCCGGTACGATGCTTCCATCTTCAATTGTGGAAGAAGGGCCGTGCTCACTTCGGCTGCCCGTGCTTCGGCCGATTCGCGGACTGAACGTGAGGCTTTGAGCTCTTTGCTGTGTTCGAGCCCTTCTTTGAGGGCATCTTCGATACTTAGGGTTACCACATCCTGCGCTTGCATAGCGATATTGATATTACAGAGCAGGCACGCGCCTAAAAGCCATTTCATGTCATTTCCTCTTCAATCTTCGAGTGTGTTATCAGTGAGATGAATACATTCTCCAACGACGGCTCGACCTTTCGCCAGCTTTGAACAGTAATGCCGCCTTCGGAAAGTGCTTTTCGTATGCCAGCGATCTCCTTAGGATCTTGGAGAACAACATTCAGTCGATCTCCGAATGCCTGGACTTCGAGAACCTTACGGTGTCGCTTCAGGAGCGACTGTGCGGCGCGGACATTTTCACAAACCACTTCGATGATTTCGCCCGTCATGCGTTTCTTCACCTCGTCGGGTGTGTTCATCTCCAGCAGCGCGCCCCGGTCCATCATGGCCACCCGCGTACACCGTTCTGCCTCATCCAGGTAGGGAGTTGTCATAATGATGGTAATCCCCTGTTTGAGAAGGCTTTGTAGTATACGCCAAAAATCTCTGCGGGAGACGGGATCCACACCTGTCGTCGGCTCATCAAGGAAGATGATCTTTGGCGTGTGAATAAGCGTGCACGCAAGAGCCAGCTTTTGTTTCATTCCACCCGAGAGCTTCTCAGCCATACGTTCTCGAAAAGGCGTCAGGCGCGTAAAGTCAAGGAGTTCGTTCCGCATTTTCTCGAAGTCGGTCACCCCATTGATTTCTGCAAAGAATTCGATGTTTTCGTCGACCGAAAGATCACCATAAAGGGAGAAACGCTGCGATAGATATCCTATTTCTCTCTTGATCCTATCGGCCTGCTGGACGACATCGAAGCCAAGTACTGTGGCAGAGCCGCTGGTTGGTGCCAATATGCCACACAGCATCCGAATCGTGGTCGTCTTTCCTGAACCGTCAGGACCAACGATGCCGAACATCTCACCTCTGCCAATCGAAAGGCTGAGAGATTCCACTGCTGTGAGCGTCCCGAAAGTGCGCGTCAGACTCTTTGTTTTGATAACCGGATCCAATGCCATCACTTATTCCCAGAGACGTCAATCCGAGCATCTGCGGGAAGTCCTGGCTTCAGCGCGCCATCGGGATTCTTCGCCTTGATCTTCACTCCAAACACTAATTTTGCGCGCTCCTCCTTCGTCTGCACGTTCTTTGGGGTGAACTCCGCGACATCGGATATATGTACGACTGTTCCTTCAAAGTCTTTGTCTTCGTACGTGTCAATGGAGATCTTTGCAGACTGGCCGAGGCGGACGAAACCGAGCTGGGTTTCAGGGATATAAATCGTGAGGTCCACCTCGTCAAGAGACGTGAGGCGAAACACCCGAGCACTCGATACGACAAACTCTCCCGGTTCGACCACCCTCAGGGTCACGGTTCCCGCGACGGGCGCCCGAAGCGTGCAGTCACGAATCTTCTTTGCAATCTGGTCAAGCTGCGCTGCAGCCTGGTCACGGTGAGCACGCGCTGCAAGGATTTCTTCCTTTCGTAATCCGCGAAACAGCTTTTCGTACGACTGCTGCGCAGATATATAGCGTGCATACGCATCATCATATTGCTTTTGGGTGATTGTCTGTGATGCCACCAGTTCTTTCATCCTTTGATAATCTGCCTCTGCCGTCTTGAACATTACTTCCGCCTGGAGGATGTCTTCTTTCCTCGCCCCTTCCAGCGCAAGACGGTATTGCGCTTCCCCGGCATCAAGATTGGCAAGCGCCTGGCGATACTGAAGTTGATAGTCGGCATCATCGATAGTAAGGAGCGTGTCCCCCTCTTGTACCCGCGAACCTTCGTCCACGGAGACTGTCAGAACCTTCCCCGCTGCCTCAACGCTCACATTGATGTCGGTGCCCTCAATTGTCCCGGAGGCCTCGATGACATCATGAGAGTTTCCATTACATCCAAGAAAAAAGGAAACCGCGAGAACCAGCACTGCATTCGATTTGGAAGCCATATTATTCCTTAAATGAAATTACGTCGGTGATAGCTATACCTCTCTTTGTAAATTGTTTTCGGGCAGTCTCTGTCATGATCCCCGTAAAGAACATGCGCACAAGAGCCTGAAGCGCATCCCTGGCAGAGAAGGATTCCTGGGAAAGGACATTGGGTTGCATGATATTCTCAACCGCGCCGAGATATGCCATGATAAAGATCCGATGGTTCATGTCCTTTTTCAGGTAGCCCTGTGAGACGCCCTCCGCAAGAAGGCGGGAAAAAGTGTCCGTAATTCTCTTGCGCCGGAAGTCCTGAATTCCTTTCCAGGTCTCGTGCTTATGCTTGTAGAGATCCTGAGCGAAGACCGATCCGACCAGAGATACGGTCTGCCCCATGAATGCCATCATCTTGTTAAGTTTGTCGATGAAAGAATCGGATTGTGAGAGAAGCCCATTCATGTTCGCCTTCACTTCACGCTTCATGCGCTCTACGATCTGACCGACCAGTTCATCTTTCCCCTCATAGAATTGGTAAAACGTCTTCTTGCTGATACCCAACTCCACGGCAATCTCGTCTATAGAGACGCGCCTGAATCCATACTGGAAAAACTTGTCGCGTGCGACCATGAGTATTTTTTCTTTGGTCTGATCTGACTTCACCATAAATCCTAGGGAAACTAATTTCGTTTTTCTGGTTTCCAACTTACGCAGAGATGTCTTCAATGTCAAGACAAAAAATAAGTTATCTTTTGGAGTCGAGTTTCTTCAGAGCTTCGCGGAGTATTCGAATGATGAGGTCCGAATCGTAGGGGATGGTCGAGCTGGCAGGATCTTTCAGCAACATGCGAATAATGTCCAAGGAAACACTTGCCGAGTGGTATGTAAGGAAATCAGGGTCTTTGCTTATGGTCTCCCTAATTCTCTTCAAGGAGCCCAAGTTGTCCGGTCGCATCAAACAATCCACGGCCCGTACAAATTGGTCAGGATTGAGGTTCATTCAGGTAGATCCAGGAGCAGTGGCAAATATTCACGAACTTTAGAGGAGTTTCACTGCTATGATTAGCAAAAATTTTTAGTTTGTCAAGAGATTTTTTGAGGAATGTGAGAAACCAGTTGAAAGGATATCAAAAGGGGCGCTTGGGTCTGATGCCAATCACACCAAGCATCCTCCCAGCCTTCTCTCCATCCCTGCGATAAGAGTGAAAAGTCGAGTCGCAAATTGTGCAATTCGAGCTGGTTTCGATATTTGAAGAGAGCACACCACAACGCGAAAGCTGAGAAGAGATCACTCCTCTTAAGTCGAGGTGGGGTTTTTGAGTACCTGATCTGACGAAACGATCCTCAAACTTCTTGGCAATGTCCTTCCCAACTTCATAGCAACATACTCCGGCTGAATGACCCAAGTAGGCAAGAATAGTTGACGGGTCTGAGCCAAAAACTTTTACCATCTCATTTACCGACTTGCCAGCAATATTACTCTCGGAACCTCTCCAACCTGAGTGGATTGATGCAACGACAGAATTCTCTACGTCGAATAGAAATACCGGAACGCAATCTGCAACAGTCACTGCGCAGTAGAGACCACGCGTGTTGGTGATGAGAGCATCGCAATTCGGGTGGGTTCCCGGTGAGTCAACACGAGCTACTGTCGAGCTGTGTTCTTGCTGTGTGAACGCCACAGCGTGGTCAGGTATTGCTAGGGAAGCAAACATCCTTCGACGATTCTCAAGCACATTCTCCTCAAGATCACCCACACTAAATGAGAGGTTCATTCCAAGCAAACCCGGACTGACGCCACCATTCCGAGTACTGACGCAGCAACACACTTCTTTAAATCTTTCAAATATTTTTGGTCTGATCATAGTCATATCGATCGTACACATTCATACAGTTGGCAAATCAATGATAACTGTGGTTCCTTCGCCGAGCGTACTCTCAATTGCGATCGATCCACCGATGTCGTCGATCGTCTTCTTGACAATTGCTAACCCAAGCCCCATCCCATCCGTCTTTGTGGAGAAGTTCGGCTCAAAGAGTTTTCCACGCACTTCTTCTGAAATTCCTACTCCTGTGTCCTGAATGGTAACCCTTGTGTTCTTATCGGAGGCCTGTGTTACGATCGTGATCTCTCCAGATTCATTGATCGCCTGTGAGGCATTCCGAATGATATTGATGAAAGCCCGGCGGAGTTCGTGCTCATCGGCAAGAATTGGTTGACATTGTTGATCCAACCTAACGTGAAACGAGAGTTTTTGATCCTGCTCAAAAAGGCCGGATGCAGAACGTAGGATTGCGTTGACGTCGCAGAGGTTCTCAGTTCTTTTCGGCATGCGCGCAAAATGAGAGAACTCTGAAGCGATACGACTCAATTCGTCGATTTGCTGTAACAGCGTGTTCATGACACCATCAAAAACGCGATCAAAATCGGCGGCTCGATCATCCACAACCTGGCGAAGATGCTGAAGAGACAACTTCATCGGCGTTAGCGGATTCTTGATTTCGTGCGCCACCTGTTTTGCCATCTCCTTCCATGCAAGCTCCCGTTCATACCTCACCAAATCTTCTCGACTGTTCTTAAGTTCACGAGTCATCACATCAAACGACCGAATCAACTCTCCGACCTCTCCTTCTCCTCCGCCTCCTTTTACTACAACGTCCAAATCTCCCTGTGCTACTCTCTTGGTTGCCACCGTCAGGCGATGAATCGGCGAAGCGATGCGGTTAGCGAGAACAGTCGCAATGATCGCGATCGCAAGGAATACGAACGCAAGAACGCCGAAAAGAAGCGCATTGCGTGCCGCCACGCTCTTTTCGATTTCATCCAGTTGGTAGAGCGATGGCACTGACACCACGCCCAGCACTTTTCCGTTCACACCGAGCAAAGGTCGGTACCCAACAGCGTATTGCACGCTGCCAATTTGTTCTGTCTGGAGAAAAAAGCGCTTCTTCATAAGGACAACGTTCTCAAAGGCATTCCCGCTTAGCCGGGTATCGAGCATTCCCGCCTTGTAGAGCTCCGGTCGACTTGTCACCGCGAGTGTCGAGTTTACAAACAGATTAAAATCTCCAAGAAACTGCACTTGGGGCAATTCTTCAGCTTCTACAATATTGAGGTAAGGCGCCAGCGCCCCTCCCGTATGCAATTCTTCCATTAACCGTTTGCCGACGGTCGCTGTTTCCTTTTCCAGGCTCTCCGAAATAGTACGCAGGAACTGTTCCTCGGCGTAGTTGCGGCCATATATCCCGATGATGATTACCGGAGCGAGTGCGGTTAAGAGAAAGGCGACGAGAAGTTTGTCTCGAAACATGAATACATAGCGGTTCCCCCGAACCCATCGTATCACATAAAGCACCAACAGCAAGAGTGAGGTTATGATCGCGTAGTAGACGAGCATCTTCACTATGTTGTAGAGTTGACCTGCTAGTGCAATCTTTTCTACGGTAAGGGAAACGACTTTCCCTCCGGGCCCTGCAGCATAGAGGATCTCATAGGCCCTTCCGTCAATCTCCTCCTCCGTCCACACAAAAGCCTGTTGTCTGAGAGAATCGAGAAGGCCCTCTCTCAAACGGAAACTAACCGGGAGGGGATTATTGGCTGTCTGTGCAAGGAGACCGTCCTGATACTCCGACACAATAACGTTCCGATAAAAACTCTGAGGAGTCTCCTTAGAATCGTCCTGGAGAAAGAAGGGGTTTTCCCTGAGAGATGATCTCCGGGTCCCCATGACAGCGACTCGGGCTATCGCCAAAACGGAATCTCCTTCAACCAAGATCGGCATTGTTCCGCCATAAACCTTTTCTGATCCAGTGACCGGACGTGGCTGCCCAAATCCATTCGTATGTTCTATGGAAGAGTGTCGCAGGTAATCCTCCAGTTCATTTTGATCGCCAAGTTTGAATTGACTCAAAACTTGGCCTTCAGGACTCAATACCTGAAATCGACACGGATAGCCCCCTTTGCTAACCGAACTTTGCGCCCATTCAGAAAATGCCAACCGCTCAACCTCCTCCGCTGAACCAAACCGCAGGGTGTTTGCCGCATCTCCCTGGGCAAACCTTCTGAGGGCTTCGTGAACAATGTAGTTCATCCAGCCATCGACTGGCCTCAACTGGTCGGTCGCAAAAATCGTGATTCTGTCCCGATCCTTTCTCATCACGTTTTCAGCAAGAAGAGGGTAAAAGAAAATACCGGAGAGCAACAATGTGAGCAAGAAGTTGTTCACTGT
Source organism: Ignavibacteria bacterium (assembly GCA_003251275.1). Lineage (GTDB taxonomy): Bacteria > Bacteroidota > Ignavibacteria > UBA10030 > UBA6906 > SZUA-287. Next base: position 7,020 of record QKGJ01000289.1, on the reverse strand, counting down.
TGCAACCGGGTATGATTTTCGAATACTCACATGCAAACGCAACGTCAGCAGAACGATGCCAATCGTGAACATAAACCGGTAGGCATTAGTGGTAAGTGGATTGGGATAGAAGAATCCAAAGAGGGTCGACCCCACAAGCAAACATACTGTCCCCAGGAACCACCGCCTCCAGTCAATGCTCTCTGTTCTCTTGCTGGATGGGAGAAGCGAGAGCATGAAAGACGTGATTCCCGCGACAACAACAAGGAGACAGAAGCTGAGCACAAAAAGATTCAATGCCATCAACGCCAATTCCAGGGATGGCACAATAACCCGCGCATCAGTAAAATTCAAAGTCGAGTCAAACACCGCACTCCGGATAACTGCAGCGTATCCCCGCAAAAGCACAAAGAGAAAGAAGGTGGCTGTAAAGCCCGCAACTATTTTTCCGGGGAGGTTCACCGGATGCCACCATGGATTGCTTTTGCGACTTGCTTGTAGGATCAATGACGTAATCAACCCGATGTTCGTGCCGAGAACCAATGACGTAATAGTCATTTCACCAATGGATTTCACCATGCCCGCGCCAAACTGAGAAGCGAAATAAACCGGATCAAAGACGCCGCTTTGTAGAAGGCTTGATGGAAAATCAATCCACAAGAAACCATAACGTGTCACCCAAAGAACAAACGTAATCAGAAAGGACTTGAGGAGAAGTGAAGAACCAAGAAGGGACCTGCGAACTGCGGCAAGGCTCAGAAAGATTAAGCACAACGCAAGGAGGATTGATCTGAGCCTATGGTAAATGGAGGAAATCGCATCCAGGTATCCCGAAAGGACCGGTCGCTCAATGTTAATCACCCCAACCTTCGAGCTATCCAACCCATACAGAATGGCTGACGACACCATATCGCGCTCAGAGGGAGATGCGCTCTCCGAGAAATCAAAGGAAACCGGCACCGAAAGGGTGCCTGTCAGTTGTTCACCAAGACCCTCACTCTTGATAAACCTGTTTTCAATGGTGTAGTTCACTTCAATTGCCCGGCGCACCACGATCGCCCCCACCGTTTTCACAAAGGAGTTGATCGGGACGGCGACGATCAGCTGGGAAAACACCGGCGATCGGTCGACCGTGGATACCTCTTTTCCTTCAAGGGCGAGAGTCACTTCCTCTCGGAATCTTCGTCCACTTTGTCCCTCCCAGGCAAGCAAGTGCGCCCTGGAGTCGTAGACTTCCACCCCAACTGAATGGTCAATCGACACTTTCGAAATAATTTCAAACAACTCAATACGGTTACTCGAGATTGAATCACCCTGCCTGACTCTCGGGTCATCGGCTATCTCTTTGGCAATTAGTTTTGTATCGGTTTGAATCCTGTTAAATGAATGGACTGCTGCATCAAGGTAGAATGAGGTTCGTGCCTCGCTGAATTCTTCCCATTGATTGTTGATATACGAGGAGTAGAGGATTTCGACCAGGTATGAGAGGCCCAGGAGGACGAAAAGAAAAAAGACGATATGGACATATCGTCTTGAAAGGAAACCATTGAACGCGGGAGAAGGAGCTATGCCCATGTTCAATAAATGGTGATCTCCGATATCAGCCACCGACCTTCGGTCTTCGAAAGAGATGTATAGAACTGTGCATCTTCTTTCGCTCCCCTCACACTAAGACCGATTCTTCCGCTTGCGTATGGGTTTGCCTCCGAATCACCAAATGACGTGAATTCCACGTACAAGGTCTTGCGTTCTTTGAAATGCGACTCAAGAACATAATAGGCCTGACTTGCACTATAATAACCGCCACCTCCACCGGGTAACGTTATTCGCACCTGGGAAGCAAAGTATCCGGAAAAGCGGCCCATACTCGATTGTAACATCCCTTCCCGAATGGCTTCGAATATCTCCTTGCATTCACTCTGCCAGTCCTGCAAACCGTTCACACGCTCGGGCATGGAACGAAGTTGTGAACGTTGTTGGAAACGCATCTCGGGTTGAAATACACGGCTCCCCGAAGAGGAAAGACCATGCATCAACATAAAACTCAAAACTCCAGTAACAACGAACTTCATAAGGCTCCTCAAAATTCATTGCCAAAGTACTTTATCCCTTGGCAAAAGTCAACAAAAAGCAACAATGGAGCAGCGCCCCCTCTCTTCAGACCACCATCAAATCCAATGATTGGGGACGTCACACTCCATTGTTGAAAATACTCACACATCCGTTCACTCAGCGACCAAATCGAGACCCACCTGCTTCCTCGCGCCCGGCATCTGAAACGCTCTCAGACAAATAATCCTCCTCGGGCTCCGACTCGCGAACCACATCCCGGAAAACTACAAAGCGGGGTGATAGCCGCACGACTTTGATCGAATACACATCCCCATCGGGCGTACGGATGGCATATGAATGCCTTGCTTCAAGGCGAATATCTTTTCGATGTTTCCATGTCTCACCGGGAAGACTCGTGCCGGAAATCTGTTCATTTCCGAGATCGACAATATCTCCGCCATCAATGACATTCATGTAGTAGTAGCCGTCGCTGTATTCGTAAAACATGTCGGCCATTGGATCATCGAAGTGGACGATCTCATCTTCGGAGAAGTCGTATCCTGAAACCTCCGGTTTCTGACGATAATCGAGAAGAAAGACCTCCACCGGCTCATTAGGAACAGATGGTTCATTATTGACGACGACAGTGATGTTATTATCAACGATACATGTTGGCGTCACTGAAATAACCTGAACAGGTCTCACTGGGCCAGGGGGAGGACGATGCGGTGTTTGTGGCGGAGGCGCCGGAGTTCTGCTTCCTCGATCACCACTCACTGCTATTGAACGATCCTTTCTTACACCGTCTCTTCGATTTCCAGATTCTCTCGATTGTCCCATGGTTCCCCCTTTCACAAGCAGCATCACCAGAAAAAGCGTTATGTACTTTGACATAGCGAGAAATCCTTCAATGGGTTGGCTTGAGTTTTCAAAATTAGGAGAGCGGGGGAACGCACCAGCAGGCCACCATGTGCCGATACGTTCCTGAGCCGCTCCCGCTTCCCCTCTACCGCCACTTATACAGATGGAGGAAGGAGCCGTCCCATCAAGCCACCATCTAACCTGACAGACAACTCCATCTCCATCTTTGTTCATGCAGGACACCTTCTTTCACCGCGCTTCCTGAGGTCCTTCATGAACACCTCCCCTCTTTCCTTCCTCCGGAACAATCTTCCCCTTTGACTGCTCCGTTACCACAATTTTATCGTTGCGCCAGCGACGGCACAATCGATCTCTTTGCTTTTGCCGGGCGCTTCAGCATCGGGTTGGACTTCTGCAGCTGATATGCCCAATCAAAAACCACACGACTCGGCGATACACTCGTGACACGAAACTTTGCGTAGTGATCATCCCATGTCCATACGACGTATGTATGTCCAATAACAACCGGAACACTCCGCTCTGGCGACCAACCGGTTGCCGGCGCAAGCCGCACATCAAGAAGTGATGACGTCGGTCCCAGATCCTGGATATCAGTATCGCTCCATACGTTCATGTAATATGTACCATTGAAATACTCGAAGTACATATCCGCGTTCTGATCGTCATATCGAACCACCTGGTAGCGACCAAATGAATATCCTGAGTTGGATGCTGACTGACGAAAATTATTTATCAATACGCCGTAGCCTTCAGGACGGGGAACGTCATACGCAACATCCGTGCTCAGCTCACTCTCCATTCCATCGGAATTGAATGCCGTAACTGCGTAGTAGTAGGTTCGGCCATTCACCGCGCCGGCATCCAGAAAATATGCCTGGCGGGTCGTCGCCAACAACTCGTAACGACCGTCGTATCGATCGCTCCAGTACACATGGTAACCCACCACATCATTCTCGTAATTTTCGTTCCAGAACAATTCAATGAAGTTGTCGCCAGTTTCCGTGTAGAGCCCGGATGGACGGCTTGGCGGTTCCGGCTGAAAGAATTCAGTCGAGTGATAGCATCCTGTCAACATCACCGCGCTCACCAATAGTATCAGTCCTGTTTTCATGTCGAATCCTTTGAGGTGTTGATCGTGTTGCAATACTACAAAGTCAAAGCTCATGCCACGGAGAGACTACGACTGGACTGCGAAATTGGGGCTTTTTGGATTGAATAGGGAAGAATCAGGAGTCTGAACTGTAGACAACCGTAGGCACTCACGTCCAAAAATAAGGACGATTTTATCTTATGCTGACCAGTACGCCTGATTGTTATTGATGACGCCAACGGACTTTCCGGTCAAACGAAAGCCGCCAAAAGGGGTGTTCTTTGACTTTGATTTGAATTGTTGCGGATCGACAGTCCATTCAATGGATGGGTCTATAATAGTGAGGTTGGCCGGCGATCCGGCTTCGATGCGGATATCGGGGAGGTGGAGAATACGACGAGGATTCACGGAGAATTTTTCTATAAGCTGATTCAGGGAGATTATTTTTTTCATGACGAGTTCGGTGATTGAGAGGCCAATCGCGGTTTCCAATCCAACAATACCGAAGGGGGCGTGCTGATATTCAACCTGCTTTTCGTCATAAGAGTGTGGTGCGTGATCGGTTGCAATCACGTCGATTGTCCCGTCCCGGAGTCCTTCTTTCATTGCCTCGACATCCTCCTTTGTACGGAGAGGTGGATTCATCTTTGTGTTGGTGTCGTACCCGCGAACCTTCTCGTCCGTGAGGACAAAATGGTGCGGAGTGACTTCACAGCTCACCTGCATTTTTCTCTCTTTGGCCCCCCGCACAAGTTCCAAGCATCCGGCTGTGCTCATGTGGGCAACGTGATATTGTGTCTTCGTGTACTCGACAAGGAAAATGTCTCTCGACACAACAATATCCTCAGCAACTCCCGGCATTCCGGGAAGACCGAGCCCGGTAGAAACAAACCCTTCGTTCATGACACCTCCCCGAGTCATCGACATTTCCTGGGCATGTTGGATGATCGGCTTCTTGAACATGTTGGCATATTCAAGTGCCCGTCGCATAATTTCCGAATCATGTACCGGATCGCCGTCGTCGGAGAATGCAATAGCGCCCGCCTCGGAGAGTTCTGCCATCGGTGCAAGGGTCTCCCCTTTTCGCTCTTTCGTCACTGCGGCAACAGGATAAATGTCCACAAGTCCGCCCAGAGCCGACTTTCCCTTTTCCTGGATGAAGCGAATCACAGACGCATCATCAATGGCCGGGTTAGTATTTGGCATGCAGCAGACGGCCGTAAATCCTCCCGCAGCCGCTGACTGACATCCCGTAAGAATTGTTTCCTTGTGCTCGAAGCCAGGTTCGCGTAGATGAACATGCATGTCGATGAATCCCGGCGCAATAATTTTTCCTTTCAGGTCTTTGACTTCAATCTTTCCGGACGTTGATACCGATTGCCCCACTTTTTCGATCCGGCCCTCTCGTATCAGTATATCAGCTGTTTCATCGCGGCCGGTCGCCGGATCGATCAATCGTCCATTCTTCAATAGTACGCTTACCATGATACTCCTGTCACTCTTTAGTTTCGTGCACTCAATAAGTATAAGACAGCCATTCGTATCGCCACACCGTTCAGCACCTGCTGAAGAATCAACGAGTGCTCGCTGTCAGCAACATCTGCCGAGAGTTCCACGTCCCGGTTGATCGGTCCAGGATGCATGATTGTAATCGGCGTTGTAGCTTTGTCGAGTCGTTGTTTCGTAATACCGTAATATTGATGGTACTCCCTTATCGACGGGAACAGCCGCCCTGCATCGCGCTCCAGTTGAATCCTCAGCACGTTCAAGGCATCGACATGCTCGATCACTTCGTCGATGCGGTGGAATACCTGGACGTTCAATCGTTCGATTTCCTTTGGTATCATCGTCGCAGGTCCGCACACTGACACTTTCGCACCCATAGCGGTGAGTCCGTAGATGTTGGAAAGTGCGACACGGCTATGGGAGATATCTCCGACGATGCAGATTCTTAGGCCTTCCAGCTTTCCGAACTTCTCCCGCAGCGTGTACATGTCCAGGAGAGCCTGCGTTGGATGTTCGTGACTCCCGTCGCCGGCGTTTATTACAGAACCCTGGATCACTTGCGCAAGGTAGTGAGGAGCACCGGACGCGGAGTGGCGTATGACCACCATGTCCACCTTCATGGCTTCAATGTTCCGCGCAGTGTCTTTCAAGGTCTCCCCTTTGCTGACGCTGCTCCCGAGTGATTGAAATCCCAGAACATCTGCAGAGAGGCGGCGTTCCGCAAGCTCAAACGAGAGACGTGTTCGCGTGGAGCTTTCGAAGAACATGTTCGCAATCGTCTTGCCTTGCAGAGGTGGTACTTTTTTTATCGGACGGTCAAGAATCTCGCGGAACGACACTGCGGTATCCAGAATCAACTGTATATCTTCCCTGGGCATCCCATCGAGACCGAGCACGTGTTTGGACTGAAGCTGCACGCCCGCCATCAGCTCCCCTCCTTTTCCGGATGCATCAGCAGTACGCAATCCTCATCGTCGGTTTCTTTCAAGTGGACTCTGATCGATTCGGAGAGCGCGGTCGGTACACTCTTTCCAACATAATCTGCGCGTATGGGGAGCTGACGATGACCCCGGTCGATCAGGACAGCCAGTTGAATAATCTGCGGACGGCCCAGATCGATAAGCTCATCCAGCGCGGCACGGATTGTCCTGCCGGTAAAGAGCACATCGTCGATGAGGATGACATTGCGGTTGGTAATGTCGAACAGGATATCCGTCCCCTTCAGTTCAGGCTGTTCAAGCTTTCCTATCAGGTCGTCGCGGTAGAGTGTGATATCCAGATACCCGAGAAGCGGTTTCATCCCTTCGATGGACTCGATTTTCGCGGCGATACGTTGGGCAATAAACTCACCGCGCGTGCGGATGCCGACGAGGGCAAGGCTCTCAGCGCCTTTGTTTTGTTCGAGAATCTCATGTGAGAGCCGGGTGAGCGTACGCACCATGCCGGCCTCATCGAGGATCCGGGCTTTTAATTCACGCATAGATACTCCAAAAGGGCATAAAAAAACCTCC
>QKGJ01000097.1 GCA_003251275.1 Ignavibacteria bacterium | reverse complement strand
AAAAGGACAATTGTTGGCCCAGCGCCGCAATGAGCTCTTTTGAAGAGAACTTTTTCTGCAGGCAGAGAGTACAATCACCCAACAATGCAATGTGATGGTTATGGAGAAATAGCAATGTATCTTATGAAACAAACAGTTGTCTTGCTCTTCTTTTTGCTATTGTGGACTGATGCGGATGCACAAGAGCATACGATCAAGTTTGCAACGCTTGCTCCCGATGGAACCTCATGGGTGAACGTGATGCGAGAATACGATACCGCGATTAGAAAGGAGAGTGGTGGACGACTCGGTTTCAAGATTTATGCCGGTGGGGTTCAGGGAGAGGACAAGGATTTTATTCGCAAAATGCGTGTTGGACAGATTCATAGCGCAGGCCTCACGGGCGTTGGTCTGGGGGAGATTGCCCCGAAAGTGCGAATTCTTGATTCGCCCTTCCTGTTCGAATCCTATGATGAAGTCGATCACATCTACGAGGCATTCGATCAGGAATTTCGGAAAGCCTTTGAGGAGAACGGTTTCGTTCTCCTCGGCTGGTCGGAAGTGGGATTTGTGTACGTCTTCACCAATACACCGGTTCGTTCTCTTGCCGATATGAGCGGTGTGAAAATGTGGATGTGGGAGGGTGATCCGATTGCGGAGGCGACATTCAAATCACTTGCCATCAGCCCCATTCCTCTTTCAGTGATTGATGTACTGACCTCCTTGCAGACCGGGTTAATTAACGGCGCGTATATTTCACCGTACGCCGCACTGGCATTGCAATGGAATACCCGCGTCAAGTACATGTTGGCCGTTCCTCTTGCCGATGCTTCAGGTGCAGTCGTTATGACCAAAAAGAAATTTGATACTCTGACTCCCGACCTTCAGGAAATTCTTCTTCGGAATGGTCGGAAATACATGCGTCAGGGTGTGCTGCGAGCTCGCGAAGAAAATACTGCCGCGATCATGACCTTGAAGAAAGAGGGTATACAAACAACGGAACTCAGCTCTCCAAAGTCGTTGCAGGAATACGTTGCTGCTGGTGCAAAGGCGCGTCGTTCGCTCATCGGCAAACTATATGACCAGCAATTTCTCGACCGTATCGAAAAGTCCATCGCGGACTTCAGAAAAAACAAGAGCAATACCAAATGAGAATCATCCGTCAAGTGGATGCATTCCTCGGACGTGTTGAGTTTGTTCTCCTGGTCGTCTTCCTGACGGCAATGGTTTTGCTCGCTTTCCTCCAGGTTGTCCTTCGCAACTTCTTCGACACCGGCCTCCTCTGGGCGGATACCATAGTACGACACCTGGTCATCTGGGGTGGGTTCACGGCTGCAGCGATCGCTTCTTCCGAGGGCCGGCACATCAGCATCGATGCGCTCACCAAATTCCTCCCGGACAAGCTTCGACGCGCCGCACAGGTCATTACCGGACTCTTTGCAGTGGTTGTTTGCTGGTTCCTGGCCGAGGCAGCGTGGAAATTCCTCATGGACGAAAAAGCGGCCGGCAGTGACCTTGTCCTTGGCATTCAGACGTGGGTTGCCCTCCTCATCATTCCGATCGGTTATCTCTTGATGGGATTTCATTTCATCGTTAAGGTCATCGACAGCGCATTTTCCCCGACACCGGCAAAGGAAGGCTGAGTGGAAACCTTCCTCTACGGAGCTGCTTTTGTTATTCTCGCTCTTCTTGGCGCACCACTTTTTACCATTATCGGGGCCCTCGCCCTTTTCGCGTTTGGCTCTGCGGACATAGATTCATCGGCGGTGATGGTGGAATTATACCGGATCGGGAGCAATCCCACGCTTGTAGCAATTCCTCTTTTTACTTTCGCTGGCTATGTGCTGGCTGAAAGCAAATCGCCGACGCGATTGGTGAACCTTGCGCGTGCTGTCTTCGGCGCGGTTCCGGGGGGCCTTGCTGTCGTTGCGCTTGTTACCTGTGCACTCTTTACTGCTTTCACCGGTGCTTCCGGCGTGACCATTGTTGCGCTGGGAGGCCTGCTGTACCCGATACTTCTCAAAGAACAATATCCCGAGCGTTTCAGCCTTGGACTGATCACGACCTCCGGAAGCCTTGGACTTCTCTTTCCACCGAGTCTGCCGCTGATTCTCTATGCACTTATTGCCAAGATCAGCATCGATAAGCTTTTCACGGCGGGTATCGTTCCAGGTATTCTCCTGTTGGTGATCTTATCGACGTATGCGGTTCGGCAGGGGGTGAAGTTGAAGGTACCACGGACAAAGTTTGATCTCCGGACTGCGCTCAAAACCGCGAAAGAAGCTGGCTGGGAACTCCCGCTGCCGGTGATAATAATCGGAGGCATTTACTCAGGATTCTTTACAGCGACGGAGGCGGCTGCGATAACGGCCTTCTATGTGGTAGTGGTAGAGGTATTCGTTCGGAAAGACCTGCATCCCACCAAGGACCTGCCGCGGGTAATGAGAGAAAGCATGCTGTTGGTGGGTGCTATCCTCATGATCATCGGAACGGCGATGGGCCTGACAAACTATCTGATCGACGAAGAGGTGCCCGCAAAACTCTTCGCGTACATCCAGACCATCATTGCAAATCCCGTTGCCTTCCTGATAGTGTTGAACGCCTTTCTCATTATTGTCGGAATGATGATGGATATTTTTTCCGCGATCATCGTTGTGGTTCCACTCATCATGCCCATTGCAGAAGCATACGGGATTGATCCGGTACATCTGGGAATCATCTTTCTTACAAATCTGGAGATCGGATACCTTACTCCTCCGGTCGGCTTGAATTTGTTTATTTCCAGTCTGCGATTTGAAAAGCCTGTCTTCACCATCGTCCGTTCCACCCTTGTCTACATAGGCATGTTGTTTATTGCCCTTGGGCTCATCACCTACCTTCCCCAACTCAGCCTTTGGCTTGTCGATGTTGTGGGAGCGAAATAAACTATCGAAAGTCGATCGGCTGTTCCAGCTCAGTCGAACCTGCCTCCAGCCGTAACACATACCTTCCCGGCCCAAATGAATTCTGCATCAACCCCACGATATATGTTCCCTGGTCTTTGATTCCTTCCGCAAGAACAGCGACCGGAGTATTGTCCCTTTGTCTGAATAAGCGGAGCAGCACTGCCGAGCGGTCCGCAAGCCTGTATGAAACAAGCATCGGAGATTTTGGTGTATGGGGGAGTGACGTTGTGAGACTGGTAATGCGCGCAAGCCTGCCCTTGAGGTCAAGAGCCTCGCGAACCACCGTTCCAGCAACGTTCGAGGGAGGTCCTTCGTTTGATGCGGGATCAAGTGCCGAGACAGTGTAGTAGTAGCGAAGGGAAGTTGGTGCCGCTATCGTATCGACATAGAAAGTCGCGGCAGCCGGCAGCACAGCTGTTAGAACACGGGTCCGCGGATCCGAGAGAGAAGATGTTGAACGGTAGAGGGAATAGGATTTGATCGAGTCACCATCGCGTGCAGGAAGAGGTGGAAGCCATTCGAGATGAAGGATGTTTGTATTCACTTCGGTTGCGGCGAGCGCACGGGGCGCGTTTGGCGGGACAGAGTCTTTCCATGCCATTGCCGGAAGGATGGCCGGCCGCTCATACCGTCCACCAAACATATCGAACGTTTGAATATTCTCGTAGCGAAAATACACCTGACCGAGTGTTCCTGCCCTGCGCGCCGTGTCAATTTCGAAAGGAATTTCTCTGAGCACGTTGGTCTTGTACGCACCAATGCCGGTATAGACGTGCCGACCATGAGACCCCAGCTGCCATTTTCGCGCGAGCGTTGCAAAATCAGGATCGCCTTTCGTGCTGCCGATGTCCCAATAAATCTGCGGAACCAGGTAGTCATGCTTTCCCTTTGCAAGCCATCCTTGTGAATCCTGATAATATGAATAGTATGCGCCGAAGGCATCGCCGTCCGGATCGCCGTCGTATATTCCGATGGGAGCGGAACCAACCTTCAGCATCGGTTTTAGGGCCCGGGCGCTGTCATAGATCGCGCTGACAAACATGTCAATATTCGATCGGCGCCAATCATCCCTGTTTTGCTTCCCACCGTAGCGATGATAGGTATCGTCATCGGGAAACTCTCTCCCGGGATAACGGAGAAAATCAAACATTAGTCCATCAACGCCATACTGTCGGATGATTTCCGTGGCGACCCGCACGCTGTAAGCGCGAATTGCAGGAATGCCGGGATCAAGCCAGCCTTCACCGTCAACTTCGACGAGATGAGGGGAAAAACGAATTGCAGGATGCAGGGGATACGTGTTCATTACACGCCCGGGACCGCGTACTTTGAACACATTGAACCATGCGTGGACCTCGATGCCGGCCGCATGTGCTTCATCGATAAGAAGTTGAAGCGGATCATAGCCGGGGCCTTTGCCCAGTGTGCCGGTCAGGTTTTCCGCCCACGGCTCAAATGTTGACCGGTAATATGCATCACCCCGTGCCCGGACCTGAAAAAAAATCGTGTTGAAATTTGCAGCCTTTAATTTTCTCACCATCTCCTTCAAAGATGACTGTTGATCGACAGCGTCGTACGATTTGGGCCAATCCAGTCCGGCAGCGGTTGTAATCCACACGCCGCGCAATTCAGCGCCAAGCGATGATTGTGAGTAAGAATGGGGGAAGAGGAAGAGCGTGAGAGCGGAGAGAAACAGAACTCGATTCAAACGATTATTCGCTCAAGTTATTATGAAAACAGACCGATGAAGGAGAATATAGGAAGCGCGACCGCCATGTGCAAGGAGCGGCGTATATCGTTTGCGCCTCCGCAACAAAGTGCAAAGGCGCTAACGATGACCAGACGCATCCTGCGTCTATTTCAATCCGAGTGATGCCATCACATATTTTGCCGCGGGTGAACCAAACGAAAGCATTGCATCATGCATGGCTTTGAGATCTTTGCTGACGCCATGCTTCGCTTCGTATGCTTTGCGAATACGGTTGATCTCGGTGTTCCCGACGTAGTATGTGGAGAGCTGTGTGGAACTCAGGCAGGCGCGTTTCCATTTTCCCGAGGCCTCACCTTCCTCCTGGAATCCATCATTCATCATCAGCGCTATTGCCTGCTCCTGTGTCATTCCCTCGGTGTGGATTTTTTGATCGATAATCGAATTGATAATGAGGCGCAAGCGCATTTTCAATTGTTGCATTCGTACCTCGGGTCCGCCGTAACCCGCCTCCGCCATGAATTGCTCGGCGTATGTTG
>QKGJ01000225.1 GCA_003251275.1 Ignavibacteria bacterium | reverse complement strand
AAGGCGCGCCGTCTATTGTGGCCAATCAAACAGAAATATGGAAACAAGATCTCGTGGGCGGATCTGATGGTCCTCGCAGGAAACTGTGCACTTGAGTCGATGGGATTTGAAACCTTTGGTTTCGGCGGCGGACGCGAGGATGTGTGGGAACCGGAAGAGGACATCTACTGGGGAACCGAAACTGAGTGGCTCGGCGACAAGCGCTACTCAGGCGACCGTGAACTTGAGAATCCGCTCGCTGCTGTGCAGATGGGATTGATTTGCGTGAACCCGCAAGGGCCGAACGGCAATCCCGCTCCGATCGCCTCCGGGAGGGACATTCGCGAGACGTTTGCGCGCATGGCCATGAACGACGAGGAGACAGTTGCGCTCACAGCTGGCGGTCACACCTTCGGAAAGGCCCATGGCGCCGGTCTCGAATCCAATGTCGGTCGCGAGCCGGAGGGCGCGGGTATCGAGGAGCAAGGTCTTGGATGGAAGAGCAAATTCGGCAGCGGCATGGGGGATGACAGCATCACCAGTGGGATCGAAGGCGCATGGACGCCAAATCCGATCAAATGGGACACCGGCTACTTCGACATGCTATTCGGATACGAGTGGGAGCTGGTCAAAAGCCCCGCCGGAGCCTGGCAATGGCTCGCAAAGGATGTGAAGGCAAAGGATATGGTTCCGGGTGCCCACGACTCTTCAACAAGGCACCGGCCCATGATGACCACGGCCGACATGGCAATGCGGATGGATCCGATCTACGAACCAATCTCTCGTCGCTTTCACAAGGATCCGGAGGCTTTCGCCGATGCGTTCGCCCGTGCGTGGTTTAAGTTGACTCATCGCGACATGGGACCGCGCTCGCGTTATCTCGGTCCTGAAGTCCCGAAAGAACATCTGATCTGGCAGGATCCCGTCCCGGAAGTCGATCATAAACTTGTCAATGAAAAAGATATCAAGGCGATTAAGAAGAAGATAATAGCTTCGGGATTGTCCATCTCCCAACTGGTCTCAACAGCCTGGGCTTCTGCCTCCACGTTCCGCGGCTCCGACAAGCGCGGTGGTGCTAACGGGGCTCGCATTCGTCTGTCGCCACAAAAGGACTGGGAAGTCAATCAACCGGAACAGCTGAAGACGGTGTTGCAGAAACTGGAGAAGATACAAAAGGGCTTCAACAAGACCGCGGGCAAAAAGAAGATCTCTCTCGCCGACGTTATTGTCCTCGCTGGATGTGCGGCTATCGAACAAGCGGCGAAGGATGCAGGCCACAACATAACTGTCCCATTTGAGCCGGGACGCACCGATGCGACGCAGGAGCAAACCGATGTAGATTCGTTTGCCGTCCTCGAGCCATATGCCGATGGGTTCCGCAACTATCTCAAGAAAGAGTATTCCGTACCGGCCGAAGAACTGTTGCTCGATAAGGCGCAGTTGCTGACGCTGACCGCTCCGGAAATGACTGTTCTCGTCGGTGGCCTCCGCGTGTTGAATGCCAATTTCGGAAAATCGAAACACGGCGTCTTCACCAAGAAACCGGAAACGCTCACGAATGACTTCTTCGTAAACCTGCTCGACATGGGGACAACCTGGAAACCAACATCGGAGAATGGGAACACTTTCGAGGGGCACGATCGGAAGAACGGGAAAGTCAGGTGGACAGGTACTCGCGTGGATTTGATTTTCGGATCGAACTCACAGTTGCGCGCACTCGCTGAGGTATACGCGCAGTCCGATGCCAAAGAGAAGTTCGTGCGTGATTTCGTCGCTGCGTGGAACAAGGTCATGAACCTGGATCGGTTCGATCTCGTCTGAGCAAAGCACGAACCTCTTTGAAGGATTCCTGAAACCTGGTACCGCAATAGAAATAGTCTGTTGCGCTATCCGGGCGGTTGTGCCTGTTCGAGCCTCTCAACAAACTAGGAGACAGAAATGCCTCAATACATGATTACCTATCTCGGCGGCAATCAACCTTCCAGCCCGGAGGAAGGCAAGAAACACATGTCGAAATATATGGCTTGGTTATCTTCATTGGGTGATTCAGCAGTGAGTCCTGCGAATCCCATAAAGGACACAAGAACCGTAAACCCCGATGGAACCGTAACCAAGGCAAGCGCAACGAAAATGTCCGGGTACACAGTCCTCAAAGCTGATTCGCTGGAGGCGGCGCTGACGATCGCCAAAGGTTGCCCATTTCTTGAAATTGGCGGCTCGCTCGAGGTATCAGAGTTAAAGCAGATGCAAAAATAAAACGCACAAATATTCGCTCCCAGCAATTTCTTGCCCCTTCTCTCTCGTTCGAGTATATTCCAATCAACGCTAGATTAGGCTCTAATGTCTGAGCGATGGAATGCCACTCGGCCGTGGCAACCGCTTACCTTTACTTTTACGAGTCCCTCTATGCCAGACGCAACCACCAACGCCACGCAGCCGGCGCTCTTATTCGTTCCTGATATCAGCGGCTTCACACAATTTGTGCAAGCCACTGAGATTGAGCACAGTCGTCATATCATCGAAGAGCTTCTGGAAAAGCTCATCGATGCGAATGTCCTTGGTCTGCAGGTATCTGAAGTGGAAGGTGATGCAATTCTCTTTTACAGGTTTGGGAATCCGCCGACTGCTGAAGAGTTCTTTCAACAAGTGCAGGAGATGTTTGTCAACTTTCACGGCCATCTACGGCTTTATGAAACACAGCGCATTTGTCAGTGTGGGGCATGCTCGTCAGCGCAGAAACTCACCCTGAAGGTCGTTGCCCACTACGGCCAGATTACACAGAGCCACATTAAGGAGCACGTAAAACTCTTCGGCCAGGACGTGATCACTGTCCATCGCCTGTTGAAGAATGACATCGCTCACCATGAGTATGCACTCTTCACGCAAACCCTTGAGAAGGAGTGGCCTCAGGGGACAACCCCATCGTGGGCTAAACGGGAAGAGGGCATTCAGGAATATGATGTTGGCAAAATCGTGTATGGTTACGTGCCGCTTGCGCTGCTGCATGAACTCGTCCCGGAACCACGCGCCGAAGATTTCAGCATCCCGGGTGTAACCGTGCCGGCATTCTCGTGTGAGCATAGGGTACATGCTCCATTGAATCTGGTCTTTGAAGTCGCAACCGACCTGCCAAAACGCTTGCATTGGATGCAAGGCGCAAAGAAGGTGGAGATGTTGAATGATCAGGTCAATCGCCTGGGAACCAAGCATCGCTGCATTGTCGACAAGAACAGTCCGGTGATGGTCACTAGCGGTAGCTCTCGGGACAACAATGCCATCACCCTCACCGAAACTGATGAGAAGAAGACAATGTGTTCGGTCTACACGTTCCGTGATGAAGGCGAGGGAAAAACGCACCTACGGATTGATGGTTTTGTAAAGAACAACCCGGTTTTGAGAATACTGTTCTCCCTCCTGCTCAAGAAAAAGTTGACGAATTGGTTCCGGGCGTCCGGAGAGAACCTGAAGCGCTATTGTGAGGAGAAGTACAAAACTCAACAAGCGACTCCATGAGGCTCTGAAGAGGCCTTCTCCTCCACTTAAGAACCTGGAACAATTTAGCGGGCTGGCAACATCACCCGTTTTCATACACTTAATATTCATTCTACCACAATTCGAAAGGCAAAATGATAATGTCCTCAGGCACTGTCCGACTTCACCGGGTTCTACGCGCTAATCCGGAGCGCGTCTATCGGGCGTTTCTCGATGCTGACGCGATGGCCAAATGGATTCCGCCGTACGGTTTCACCTGTAAAGTCCACCACATGGACGCCAAGGTTGGCGGCACGTACAAGATGTCCTTCACAAACTTCGCGACAGGCAAAGCCCACTCATTCGGCGGCGAGTATCGTGATCTGGTGCCAAACGAGCGCGTCCGCTACACGGATAAATTCGACGACCCGAACTTGCCTGGTGAAATGCAAACAACAGTTGACTTGAAGAAGGTGTCATGCGGAACGGAGTTGAACATTGTCCAAGAAGACATCCCGGAGGCCATCCCGCTCGAGATGTGTTATCTCGGCTGGCAAGAATCGCTGGCACAACTTGCGAAGCTCGTCGAGCCTGAGATTCCGGATTAATGGGCATGTCTGGATAGCCACTGGCGATCGAGTATGATTGCCTTCATCAAAGCAGTCCATACAGCGATCTGGATCGTCATGACGATGTCAGTCTTTTACATCGGTTATGCTGTTTACAGAATGAGTTTCGATCCGTGGTTCTTCGTATCGCTCTTCTTGATTGGAGGCGAAATTCTCGTGATACTTTTGAATTCGTGGAGATGCCCACTCACAAACATTGCAAGACGCTATACCGGTGAGGACTCCCCTAACTTCGATATTTATCTTCCCCGGACGATTGCAAAGTATAACAAAGAGATTTTCAGCATTATCCTGCTTCTTATTTTGATGATGTATGTTTATAACTCTGTATTTTAGAAGTATTTGTGTATTCATTGAGGGATGAATGGCAAAACTCCGTGTAGAGAGTTTTTCTATCTCGATTGATGGTTTCGGTGCGGGGCCAAATCAAAGTCTCGAGAACCCGCTTGGCGTCGGAGGAACAGCACTGCACGAATGGGCTTTCGCTACCAGGACGTTTCGAAGGATGTTCGGACAAGAAGGTGGCACAACCGGCGCCGATGATGAGATTGCTGCACGAGGATTCAACAATATCGGTGCATGGATTATGGGACGAAACATGTTCGGACCGATTCGAGGGCCATGGCCAGATCAGAATTGGAAAGGCTGGTGGGGCGATAATCCACCCTACCACACACCGGCATATGTGCTGACGAACCATCCCAGGAGGTCGATAACGATGGAGGGCGATACGACGTTTCACTTCGTCACCGATGGCATTGTCGGTGCATTGGAACGAGCAATGGATGCGGCGAATGGTCTGGACGTACGGCTTGGCGGTGGTGTAAGCACGATTAGACAATACTTGCATGCCGGTCTGATCGACGAAATGCATATCGCGATTTCACCAACTCTCCTCGGCTCCGGAGAGAGTCTGTTCTCGGGTATTGACTTGCCGTCGCTTGGATACAAGGTCGTTGAACACATCACGACAACAAACGCAACTCATGTGGTAATCAAGAAAACCTGAGGGGAGCACTGTTCATTGACTAAGGAGAGACCATCTGTCGTCGCAACATCAAGAACTAAACAAGCCATTGACTTCGTTAGAAATACCTGGTT
>QKGJ01000155.1 GCA_003251275.1 Ignavibacteria bacterium | reverse complement strand
ACTGATTTCCGTTGTGAGGGAGAGATAAACTCCAACAGAAACCCCGAGGGAGGCACCGCTCCCGTACGAGGGAATGCTCAAAGAGAAGTATGAAAGGGTTGCACCGACATAGAACTCATCGGTAAAACTGCGGCCATAACTGAGACCGAATGTGGTCTCCCGATAGAGCGAAAAGCCGAAGGTCGATCCTGACGCTGCAAACGTGCCGAGAGGGGTAGGCTGGACAACTGAAGCCGAGCCTGAACGAAGTTCGGTGAGACCGTACTGTTGAGGAGTGTAGGACAACATGAGCCCCGGTTGGACTGCAGTACCAAGAGTGGCAGGGTTTCCAAAAGCAGCCCAGGCAGATGCAGGAAGGACAGTAGTGATTCCGCCCAGGCCGAGGGCGCGGGCTCCTGGATAAAGCGTTTCAAACGCCGCTGGTGCATTCTGTACGATGACCAATGGAAGAAGGACGAACGAGATCCTCATAATTACTCTCCTTGAACGGCAAACGTAAATGCCGTATATTTTTCAACAAGAATTCTTCAGAAGATTGCTGTCGACCCATCGGGGTATTCTATGCTACGTCATCGTTTCGCTCCTCTCATACTTTTCATAATGGTGTTCGTCCATCACGGTAGGTCGCAACAGTTGGACTGTACTGTGCATGTGAATTATGAAGCAGTCGCAAATTCGCATGGAGACCGGCTTGCCGACCTTCAAAAAGATATTTCGGAGTATATGAATGGATACAAATGGGGCACCGACAACTTGGATGAAAAGATCTCCTGCACACTGAACATCTTTATCAGCAGCGCAACGGAAAACCGGTACAGCGCCCAGGTGTTTATTGGAAGTCAGAGAAAACTTTTCGGTACTGAAAAAAGCAGCGCTGTTCTTCGCCTCTTTGATGAATCATGGGACTTTGGCTACGTTCGGAATCAACCGATCAATCATAATCTCTACACCTTCAGCGATATGGGAAGTTTCCTCGATTTCTACGCGTTCCTCATCACTGGGTATGACTACGACACGTATGAGAAGATGGGCGGCACCCCATTTTTTCAGAAAGCAGCAGACGTCGCGAATCTGGCACGGACAAGTTCTCAGAAAGGCTGGCTCCCAACCACCGGCAGCAACTACAACCGCGCCGTCCTTATTGACGATATTCAGAATGCCAAGTATGCCCCGGTCCGGAGCGCGATGTATGCCTATCATTTTACGGGTTTGGATTCTCTCACGATCGATCCGCCTCGTGCGTACCAGAATATCTTGAATGCGCTCGATGCCATCGGTGTGGTCGCACGAGAATCCGACAGGCGGAATCAGATTATCAGAGCTGTGTTCGACACCAAATACCTGGAGATCGCGGACTTGTTTCTGAATTATCCTGAAAAGAATGTGTACGCAAAATTCGCCTCTATCGATCCGGCACACCGAAGCACCTACGAAGAATATCAAAAGAAGGAACGCTAGCCCTCTTCTCCTTTACCGTTTCGAAACCTTTCGAAGATCATCTCGCACGCGGCATTCGTCGAAGCAGACACCTTTTCCAACGTCACCTGTTTCAACTCGGCAATCCGTGCGGCAATGGCCGGAATGCGGCTGGGTTCGTTCCGAGTTCCGCGATGTGGAACCGGTGAGAGATACGGACTGTCCGTTTCAAGCATGAGTTTCTCGAGAGGGGTCCTCGTCGCGACATCAATGGCAAAGCCAGGTTTCTTGAACGTAACAATCCCCGGAAACGAAATCAAAAAGCCATCGGCCAGAACTCTTTGCGCCATAGGCCAATCGCCACTGAAGCAATGATACACTCCCCTTGGTATGTCGGACTTTTTCCGCCAGATTTCATCCCCTCTAGTCACATCCTCCACAATCCGAACAGTATCATCAATCGATTCTCGCGTGTGGATAATCACCGGAAGTTGCTTCCTCCGGGCGATCCCAAGTTGGAACTCAAAAACGCGCTGCTGAACCTCTTTCGGCGCGAAATCATAATAATAGTCCAGCCCAATTTCCCCGATTGCCACAACCTTGGGATGTGATGACATCTCTTCAATCTCCGCAAGGAGTATTTCATTTGCCTTTGATGCCTGATGTGGATGAAATCCAATCGCCGCATATACACACATGTGTTTCTCAGCCAATTCGATAGCCCTCCTGCTGTCCTCCAGATCAACGGCTGGATTCACGATGCGTGCCACGCCAGCATCCAGGGCTCTTGCAATTACCGCTTCCCGATCTCCATCGAATTCCTTTGCAGTAAGATGGGCATGACTGTCAACAAACTGCGGTCCATCCATCTAGAGTTTTGCCTCCAGGACGAGCATGTATAAACGAGGAGGGGCCAGATTCCCCGCAACCTCAACATAGTTGTATTGAAACAGGTTATTGATATTCAGTGTCACCGTGAGAGGCACATCGAATCGAGAAAAGTCAGCGCCGACACGGGCATCAAAAACATACACTGTTGTTCTCACATCACCGTCGGGAACGATGGTGGAGATTTGCCGGTCAATCTCTTCGTACCTGCTGATCAGGCGAAAGTCGGCGCCGAGGGTGAACATGCCAGCCACTGCAACAGCGGAAGTCTGGATGATGTTCCGTGGACGGTATTGAAGCGCTTCTCCTAAAGTAATGTTTCGATGGTAGATATAGGTATACGCAAGGTTGATGATCAGGTCACGCTCGAGAAACCCAAAACTCATTGTAATCTCTCCCCCTTGCACCCGTGCGCGTGTGACATTCCCAAACTGAATTGTCCCGGACTGCGTGAATTCAGCCTCGATTAAGTCAAAATAATCCGAATGAAACAGGGCTGCATCCACGAGCATGAAATCCGTGGCAACGGCGTTGACCCCGATCTCAAACGAGTTGCTCTTCTCCGGTTTGATGAGTGGATTGGGAAGAACCGGAACTCCACTAACAGTCACGCTGGTGAATGCTTCACCGATTGCCGGAGCCCGAAATCCCTTCCCATATGATGCTCGAAGTCTGACATGATCGGAGGCATCATAGACAATTCCCGCTTTGGGATTCAATTGTCCGCCGATCGTTGAGACAGAATCGATGGATCGTTTATCGAAGCGAAGCCCGAGAGTCAGGTGAAGGTCTGAGGCCAAATCCCATTCGTCTTGAAGGTATATGCCACCGCCCTCTCCTGTACGGTTTCCAAACAAATCGGATCGTACGTCATCCATTATCACTTCAGCCCCGAACGTTAGCACGTGATTGGAGTGCACATACCACGTTCCCTGGAGCTCGCCACGGATCTCATCCGAGGTGGACTTATCTGCCTGCGCCTCAATGAGACTGGAAAAACTATTCCGATACCATTGCGCGTTCCCCTGCAATAGGAACTCATCGGAAAGAACATTGCGATATTTCAGCGTACTACTGAACCTCTTGGAGACGACCCGATCGCTCAACTGATTGTCGGGAGGAACAAGGGCATTATCGAGATTTTTCCAGAAGAGAAAATCCCCTCGGTTTTGATAGAAATAATTGAATGCCGCCATCATGTGTTGATGTGGCGTCAACGAATAGCCCAGTTTCGCAAACACGTTGTACCGCTTTTTTGCATCGTTCCTCTTGTATCCGTCATCAGAGAACCGTGAACCGTAGAGTGTCAGGTCGAGATCCCCCCATCTCTGCAAATGGCTGATGGACACGCCATCAAGGAATCGGGTGTCCGTTGTCCATTCCCATTGGGCAAATGAAGGGGCAGAGTAGAACCCTCCATACGTTCGTATACGCGTTCTTGTGTCGTCGGAAGGAGGTTTCGTGATGACATTGATAACGCCACCCAGTGCGTTCGAGCCGTAGAGTGCAGAACTTGCTCCCTTCACAACCTCAATACGTTCCACCTCACCGACTGGAAGTGCCTCCAGGATCAATTCCCCGGTATCACCGGTGATCATCGGGATCCCATCCACCAACAAGCTGACTCTGCTCCCAACGCCACGGTTGTAGCCACTGGAACCGCGGATGTTGACTTGCGACTCAACGAAATGCACGCCGGGGATATACCTCAGGGCCTCATCAACTGTTCTCGAATTCCGGAAACTGATTTCGGCGGCATCCATCACCGCCACGGTCACAGCACTCTCACCCGCCACTTGATCGCGTTTGTTTGCAGTGACTATCACCGGGTCAGCCAATACGGGGGATGCTTGCAAGACAACGAAAAGATCGATCGCTTCATCCGATTGAACCATCACCCTTTCCCTCCTCGCCTGATATCCCAGCAGAGAAAAAAGCAGCTCATGCTCTCCGGGCTCAATCTGCGCCATCCGGAAACGTCCATCCTTGTCGCTTGAGGTCCCTCGATGCGTCCCAACCAGAAAGATGTTTACCCCACTGAGAATTTCGGCAGTCGCCGCGTCTTTCACTATTCCACGAACCTCCGCAGCGCGGACGGAAAACGCAGAGTACAATCCAATAACACATGCCAAGAGAAGTTTCATTGTCAGAACGGAGCTGGTGGAGGATTGGCAAAATCGACAAGTATGTCGATGCTCGCAGTTGTTTCACCCGCTACAATCTCAACCGAGGATGGCATAGTGAGATTCGAATCGAGGTCAAACTGCCCGACTGGGCGCCAGTCGGTAGTCACTGATGGACCGAACTGCTGCGCAATAACAACGTATTGGTACACTCCGGCGGATAAAGTAAAAGAGTATCGCAATGAGTCAACAAAGAACGGCACGAGTGATGTGTCGCCAAGGGATGGATACACAATTGCCCTTCCCTGAAGCACTTCGTTGACGACGTTGGTTGGTGGAAAAACCCTGAAGGCGATAATTCGCAGATCGTGAAGACTGTCAATGGTTGGCCAGTTGCGGTAAGTAATCAGACCCGTCATCGTTCCGGCACCGCCATCTCCGCCGGCTTGAGTCGGTTGGATCCCCTTATCACATCCCAACAGGAGAAATGTGAGGAGACAATAGCAGGAGAGCGAGACAAAACCAATTCTGCGTTGCATGGCAACATGCTATTTGAGTTGTGCTGTATCCTTTGAAAGCGGCAACAACCAAGGAAAAAATAGAAAAGAGTGTTACCACTTGCAACACACTATCGAACAACACTCCCGCTTTCAATGTCCTCGACGGGGGATACAAGGACCAGCTTGCCTGTTTCATCGGAAGCGGCAAGAATCATCCCATCTGATTCAATGCCCATAAGTTTCGCCGGCTTCAAGTTGGCCACCACCACAACCTGTTTTCCGAGA
>QKGJ01000173.1 GCA_003251275.1 Ignavibacteria bacterium | reverse complement strand
ATGATCAAGATAGTGGAGGTCGGTGTGGCAAACACCACATGCTGCCACCTTCACCAAGACTTCATGGGGATTGATGGCGGGCGTCGCAACCTCTTCGATCTTCAGAGGCTGATTGGGTCCGTGG
Organism: Ignavibacteria bacterium; assembly: GCA_003251275.1. Lineage (GTDB taxonomy): Bacteria > Bacteroidota > Ignavibacteria > UBA10030 > UBA6906 > SZUA-287. Next base: position 18,847 of record QKGJ01000173.1, on the reverse strand, counting down.
TACACTGCTGCCTTCATGAGATGGCCATTCGTGGATTGGACAGTTTCTGTTCTTCAAGCTTTTTGAGGCGACGCCGGACGAGCAAGCACGCCCCGATGGCTCCGGCGTATTCGGAATCCGGCGAAACGTTCAGCGCCTTGCCGACTTTCTGCTGGAGCGCCTTCACCATGCCCACGTTTCTGGTAATTCCTCCAGTAAGGGTGATCTCACCGTCGGTCCCAACCTGGCGCAACATGGCTACGATGCGGTCGGAAATGGAAAGCTGCGCACCCATCAAGATGTCTTCCACAGGATAGCCGGTCGTGACAAGGTTAATAACCTCGGACTCTGCGAGCACTGCGCAGATGGAGCTGATGGCCTGCGGGTCCTTCGAGTGTAATGAGAGCGCGCCAATCTCTTCCAGTTCAAGCTCGAGTCCCTTCGCGACTCGTTCGAGAAATCTGCCGGCCCCCGATGCACACTTGTCATTCATTTTGAACTTCATGACCCGACCATGTTCATCGATGCGCATGGCCTTAGCATTCTGCGCTCCAATATCGAGGATGCTTCCGGTATTGGGGAAGAGAAACTTCGCTCCCATGGCATGACAGGAAATTTCGGTGATCTGAATTTGCCGCATCGGTACCTGGTAACGGCCGTAGCCCGTGGACGCCACATAGAACACATCGGATATCTTCAGTTCGGCGCGAGTGCACGCATCCTGCAGCGCTTTCTCCGAGGCCAGACCGAGGTTGTGGCCAGTCAGCAGCGTTGTACGGCCAGAAACTGTGTTCGTTGCGAGATCGAACAACGCGCATTTCGTCATCCGCGTACCAACATCGATGCCTGCGATGAACCGACCGGTAAGGTTGAGATCAGTTGTCATGATCAGGCTTCCTCTTTTGAAGAAACAGGTTCGCCGTCGTGACGTGCACTGGCGCGATCAAGGGCAAACAGGGCAGCCCCGAGCGCACCGATGAACTGTGAATCATCGCTCACGTTGATAGGAAAGCCGAATTTTTCCTGCAGGGCGTGCACCATGCCTTTGTTGAGGGAAACTCCCCCCGTAAACGTAATCTCCGGCGATATTCCGACGCGACGTATCAAACTCACCGACCGCGCAGCAATGGATTGATGAACACCCGCAAGGATGTCTTCTCCTTTCTTTCCCTTGGAAAGATGATTCATGATTTCCGTTTCGACAAACACGGTGCAGACGTTTGTGATACGAAGTGCGCTGCTGGATCGGAGGGCGACATCGCCAAGCTCATCGAGTGAAATCCCCATCACGTCTGCCGCTGCTGCAAGAAACCGTCCCGTCCCCGCCGCGCACTTGTCGTTCATGCAGAAGTCGACCACCTCTCCTTTCTCATTAATGCGGATGCCTTTAGTGTCCTGCCCGCCAATATCGAGGATCGTCTGCGTTTTCGGGAACAGAAAGTTGGCCCCGCGTGCATGACATGAGATTTCAGTAATCTGCGTGTCGCCAAATAGCACTTTGTAGCGTCCGTACCCTGTACCGACCGTGTAGGCGACATCCCACTCCTCTAGCTTTGCGGACTTCCGGGCTTCGTTGAATGCCTTCTCCGCCGCTTTCACCACGTTCGCTCCCGTGTTCACAATACCGCGAGCCATGATTTCGGCGTTCTCATTCAAGATGATCGCCTTGGTTTGTGTCGAGCCTACGTCAACGCCTGCCACTAACATGATCTGGTCTCCAATGATTGTTCCCCGAACAGGGATAACTGGTTCATCACACACCCACCAGTCGTTTGTGCTCAAGCGATTCGAAGAATGCATCAATCCGGTTCCGCAGTTGCGCGACCTGGAAATATCGGGGATCCGCAAGATCACTTTCAATCAAGAGGGTAGGAATATCCCACTTCCGGATAAACTGCTCGCGCATATCCGCCTGGCCAACGGAGAACGACCGACACGACTTCACCGAGTGGATGACGATAGCATCAGCGCTGTATTCCTCCGCGTATGAATGCAGCAGATCCGTACGCATGGGAAGGTTAAGGTTGGTGTAGCATGTCAGGCAGTAGTCAGCGATACTCTCGAGCGGCCTTGTCGGATCGTGGCGGAACCCGTGATCCCAGAACCCGCCGACTTTTGAATAACTGGAGGCAACAGCGCAAACGTCCCACTTCTTGAGCAATTCCCAGAATGCGCGGAAGTACGGCCATGGCGGTGGGCCCTCCATAACCACACGGAACTTCTCATTCGGAATCGGTCCGATCCCGTGCTCAATTCTTTCTTCGACCTCCAGGAGCGCCCGACGATAGTAATCGGTGCATTCCGGAAGACCCCGCAGGACATAAATCGGAGCCATGAAGAATACAGCCTCGAAGTATGCGTCAAACGGTGAGGGTTTGTGTTTGGCTGAGTGGAGAATCTTCACCCAGAGATCTTCTGCCTCCTCAGAATGGCGAGTAATGTGGACGAGCTTATCATGGTCATACTTCTTGCCAGTGATCTTCTCGCAGATCACGGCCAACTCTTTCAATTGCAAGACTATATACTGCCGGTCATCTTCCTCAATTGCATCGGAACGAAGATATGGAACATCAAGCATTACAAGAGGCACATCATAGTAATGCGCGAGTGCCTCAAACCACTTGATGAAGGTTGTGCACCCGCAGTATGTGCAGAGCAGAAGATCGGGCTTCGGCAACTGGGTTCCGGATGGGCTGATGTTTCCGGCAAGCATCATACCGATGTCGTTCTTCACATAACCACAGACATCGGGCGAGTAGCCAACGTCCTCGGCCTTCAGAATGAGGTCGCCAGAAGTTTTCCGCACGCCGCATTGCAGAGCATTCACTTCGGGAAACACGAGTTCAAAGTCGAATACGCGAAGAAATTCTGCAATATTCCCGGGGACGAACAGGTACGCAATCTTGCGTCCGTCATCCTTTGCGGACTGGAGTCGCTCATACCATGCTGTGAGAAGCTGCTTCTGGTACTCCCGACCAGCACCCTGGTATTTGAACTTATCATCCGACATGGTTTCGCCCTGTGTAATTCTTAGCTCTCAGTTGACTTTACCCTACCCCTCTCCTCAAAGGAGAGGGGACGTGCCCTCTGCGTCTTTGCGTCTCGCGGTTCATTCTTTCATGAGAAGAACAGCACTGACTCCACAAACGTCTCAACCTGGGTCCGGATGGATTCGAACACGCCCATCTTCTCTTCGTACTCGAAGGCGAGATAGGCGATGCCCTGCTTCTCCAATTCATCCTTCAACACTACATAGTCGAGGAGTGCGGGCTCGCAGAATTTCGGTGCATTGAAGATGACGCCGTCAACCTTGCCGGCGCGTATCTTCTGGACGAACTGTTCCTTCCGCGGTTTGTTGCCGTAGTGCCTGACAGATGAATAGCGGCTCTGATGAATGTAGCTCTCCGCCAATGCGAGCAACGGATCACCGTTCGTCATAACGTCGCCATGGAACCATCGTGTATGCATCAACAGATCGTCATCTACAATATAGCAACCAGCTTCTTCAATCACCTGGATCAGCTCGAGCGGTGGCTGCTCACAGAAACTACCCTCGATCATCACCCGGACGTAGTCACGGGGTTTTCTGTTGCGTGTAGCAATCATCGGCAGGATGTCCTGGAGGATCCTTGTATGCTCTTCAACAGGGGTCATGGTGGCGAGCCGTAGCAGAACATACGCCTCGTACGTCGAGAGAAGCCATGGCGTGTCGCGCTTGATCGCATACAGCTGTTCACACAACGCCCGGTTCTGGTTGTACGCCTGGATGCTCGAAACAATTGCAGCACCAGTGGCCTTCTTGCCATCAAGCTCTTCAAGATTAGAGAGAAGGCGCCGCAGTTCAGTTCTGTAATGAGTTATGGCAGCAGGTGACGTCATGTTTTGAGGGAAGTGGATGTAGGATACCTGCTGGTTCGGGAAGTTCGAACTCCAGATGCCCGACAGGTTCCGTGCGACGTCACAGATGGACGGGAACCAGAGCACGTCAAAGTCCTTTGTCATATCACGGAGGCCAAGCTCAAGAGTCGAGCGTGCGATGGAGCAGACGAACGACTGAATGCGCGAGTCTGCGTGATCTATTTCCACTCTCCCACCGGCTCCAAAAAGACCAACCGGCAGCATTCCCATCGCATGAGGAAGCTCGAGCGGGGTGTACACAGGGAACATCCCGACAACCTTTCCTCCCGCATGCTTGCTCTTCCATTCCTTTACCGTTGGGAACGAGACATCGTCGATGATGTCCCGGTATTGTTCAATCAGTTCTTCGAATGACTTCGACTCGATCATCGGTTTTTCCATTGCGGTTGACGTTTCTCCATGAATGCCTCCAATCCTTCGTTGGCATCCTCTGTCTTCATCATCTCATTTATATAAAGATCTTCGGCACGACTGATTGCTTCCATGCAAGGCCGATAGAGTCCCGTGTCCACCGCTCGCTTGGTCAAGGCAAGAATGACTTTGCTTTGCACTGTGATTTTTGAAAGGAAGACGTCGACATGCTGTTCAAATCCATCGACAGGAAACACCCGATTGATCAGTCCGATTCGTTCTGCTTCCGTCGCCGAAATTGACTCCCCACTCATGAGCAGCTCCACTGTCCGGTTCCGTCCAACCAAACGCGGGAATATTGCCGCAGCGATTGGTGGAAATACCCCAACTTTGATCTCCGGCTGACCAAATGTCGCCCGCTCGGAAGCAACAACCATGTCACAGTAGATCGCCAGTTCACACCCCCCACCCAATGCAGCACCATCCACGACGGCAATGGACGGAATCTTGAAACTGTGGAGTAGCTCGAACGTCCGGTGGAATTCCTTCATCATTCCTTTCACTTTGTCGCGGGTATGGTCTGCAACGTCCACACCGGCAGAGAACGCTTTTCCCTCAGCCTTGATGACAAGGACTTTCGCGGTCGGGCTGGCTCGAAGGGCTTCAAGTGCCGCGTTGATTTCCTGCATCATTGCGATGTTCATGACATTCAGAGGGGGTCGGCTGAACACTATCGCTGCAACGTGGTCCTGATCGAGCGTCTTGATGAATTGGAGCGCACCCATTCTAGTTCTCCTTGAAGGGAAGGCATGAATTGTTCAAAATAGGCTTGACGCGGGCAATCTGCTCTTTCTCACTCCCGACAGGATGAAACCACTCGTCGCCAACCTTCGTCAGCCCCACCATCACGTTGGCGCTCAGGCGTACAGCCTCCATCGACAGATCGACCAGGTGCGTGCACCCCTCGGACCGACCGAGAGCATCGACGATCTTCTTGTTAATTCCTCTCTTGATCTTCAGACCGACGAGCTTTTTGATGTTAGCCAAGGCAAGTTGGCACAATTCATACGGGACCTTCACCATACGTGCCTCTGCGTTTACAATCATTTCCAACCGCAAATCGATCGTCAACTCAACACGCATGTGATGGTTGAGGTCAAGCATAGAGGCACGTGTGAGGATCTCTTTCTCGTTCTGCCTGGATACTGTGATGTTGATATTTCGCTCATAGATCTCCGTCATCAATCATTCTCTCCCAATCTGCTATTTTCTTTGTCCATGCTCCACTTGATATCCAGAATCATATGTATTGACCTCCATCTACCTTCATGATCTCTCCAGTGACATGTCGCGCCTTCTCAGATACAAGAAACACTACTGCCTCGGCAATATCCTCAGGCTGACCAAACCTACCCAGCACAATTTCCGATACTGACTGTTGCCTTACCTCCTCGGAGAGGGTTAGCGTCATATCGGTCTCGATCATTCCCGGGGCGATGGCATTCACGTTGACATTGTACTTGCCGAGTTCTTTCGCCACCGTTTTTGTGAGACCGATAGTCCCGGCCTTTGATGCTGCATAGTTTGCCTGACCAAACTTTCCGCGCATGCCATTGATCGATGCGATATTAACGATCTTCCCATGGCGTTGCTTGCGAAAGATGGGACTTGCTGCCCGGATGTAGTTAAAGCAACCCTTCAGGTTTACGCCAAGAACCTGATCCCACTGGTCTTCCTTCATTTTCCAAATCACTCCGTCACGCGTAATGCCGGCGTTGTTGACCAGAATATCCAAACCGCCAAGCTCGCTGCGCACACGATGAACGACATCTTCGGCTTCTTCAAACTTCGACACATCGGATTCAGCCGCCAGGCATCGTCGACCGAGCGACTGAACCTCCTTGACAACATCCTCCGCCTCCACGGCCTTCAATCGAAAGCCAAGGAAGGTGAACGCCACATCCGCGCCATTCCGTGCAAGAGCAAGCACAATTGCACGTCCGATACCGAGGGAGCCACCGGTAACGAGCGCCACCTTCCCCGAAAGTTCTATCATATCGACTTTCCATTCATCTGGACCTTCCGTCATTGGGTTTAGGCAGGACTTCTTCTATGGTTTCTGCGTTCATCTCGCGCCCTTCAGCAAGAAGCTGACGATACCGTACAAAATCGATCACATCTTTCCCCGTCATCTTGCGGGTGTTGAAAGCGGTGAAACCGAGGAACCCTTCAACCGACATGTTCGCAGCAAGCCAGTGGCGGTTTGGAAGCTTCGTCTGATCCCAGAAGAACTTCTTCTTAGCTCTGATACCATCGATGGATTTGATCAAGCAACCGGGCATAAGGTTCGTCAGTCGCCAGATAATGTCGTTGACCTCTTTGTCAAGGAGCGTGTGGTCGATCGTGGCTTCTTCAATCGCCTTGCGAGCGCGCTTGGCATTCTCGCCCTGAACGAACTCGCCATACACAATCTCACCGTCACGTACGTAATCGTCTGTGATCACCAGAGGGTTCCGTCGAAAGCCGGTCGAGGTTTTCATAACAGGAACGACCTTGCTAATGAGACCGAGTCGTTTCATCTTGTAGCCGCTCCATACTTCGCATGAGATACAGCTCCACATTGCATCCTCGATGTTCAGAAAGAGTGGGAGGAAATCCGTCGAGCCACCATCAGGGGCCGAGCCATGTTTCGGTCCAGCCTGTCCGAACACCGCGGTATCCGCGGCAATAGTGATGTCCGTCGCCATGCCGATCTCCTGTCCCCCGGCTACGCGCATCCCATTCACACGGCAAATAGTTGGTTTTTTGCAATTTAAGATCGCGTCGACCATCGCGTTGAACAAATCCATGTACGCCCCGTATTCGTTTGGCCTTCGTGCATAGTACTCGGCATACTCTTTCGTGTTACCGCCTGTGCAGAACGCCTTGTCGCCTGACGCAGTAAGGATCACGGCAACCACGCGACGATCCATGGACGCTTTGTGGAATCCGGCAATCACGCCCTTCACCATTTGTGTGGTGTAGGAGTTGTACTGCTTCGGATTATTTAGCGTGATCCATGCGGAGTAGAGGTTCTCAACCGCGACGCCTTTGTCGGTCAGCACGGGACGCACTTGATACATCGTGCAGGGAGGCTCAATTCCGAAGAACTGTCCATCCCACAACTCGTGGTTTTTCAGGTCGGTATCTCGTGGAAGCCAGTCGAGGCTCATGACTCACCTATGCTGTTCGGGTTTGACCAGTTCTGATTCGATAAATGTCTCGACCTCGTCATCTGTCAGAATCTTATTAGAGTGCTTAGCGTAGTCGAAGATATGATTTGCCACTCCATTGTATCTTTCGAAGCCATGTTCTTTGAGCCAGAAGAGAACGTTCGATATTCCAGACAGAGGCCCAATCTCAATCTTCTGCTTTCGTCCGACCATGTGCGCGGGTACGCCTGAGTACACCATGTCAGCAAGGCAATCATCACCAGTGTTAATTGCTTTGATGACCGCTGCAGCATGAACGCCCGTTGCCGTACGGAACGCGTCCGGACCGATCACCGGATAGTTGGCCGGGATGGAAACATGTGTTGCTTCGGAGACAAGCTTGCAGTACTCATGCAGCTTGGTGAGGTCGTTGTCGATAATGCCCCACATTTTCAGATTGACGAGCATGAGGTCCATCGAAGTGTTACCACAACGCTCACCGATGCCGAGTGCGCAGCCATGCACTCTGTCGACGCCGGCACGGATAGCTGCAAGTGCGGAAGCAAGCGCGAATCCCCGATCATTATGTCCGTGCCAGTCGATCTTCACATCCTCTCCTGTATTCTCTATTACATCCTTGACGAAACGTACGAGGTTGAGGGCGCCTGTTCGCGTACAGTGCCCGACGGTATCCGCGACAACAATGCGCCTGGCGCCGCAATTGATTGCAGCGGTGTACAGTTGTTCGATGTCATCGGGGTGCGCACGAGTGGTGTCTTCCGTGACATACATGCTGGGAAGGTTATGCGCAACCACGTACTCCACTGCGTTTTCGCTGAGCTCGAGAACTTTGGCGATGGTCCAGCCTTCAACATACTGGCGGATTGGGCTTGAGCCAACGAAGGTTGCAACTTCAATCGGGATGCCCGCTTTCTGCGAGATGTCGATGACGGGGTCGATGTCAGCGATGACCGTTCGAGCGGCGCAGTTCGGCATAATCTTCATGTTGCATCGAGCGATCTCTTTCGCGAGTTCCAAGGTATCATTGTAGGCCCGCGGGCCAGCCCCCGGCAATCCAATGTTGGCCGACTGGATGCCAAGATCTTCCATGAGATGGAGGATCTTGATTTTCTGATCAATCGTCGGATCGGTAACCGATGGCGATTGCAGCCCGTCGCGTAGAGTTTCGTCATCAAACTCGATATGAACGACACCTTTCAGGTCGGCAATGCCTCCCTTGTTCCAGTCGTAGATGAGTTCTTGTTTTGTCTCAATCATGGCGTACTCCTTTTACTTATTCACTGGCTGCGTAGTACGTTGGGCAGAAGCTTTCTTCTGAGCGATCCGTTGACGTGCAAACCCTACCATGCCTCCGGCTCGAATGATTTCCTGAATAATCTCCGGAAATGGTGAGGTCTGGTACGTTTTCTTCTTGGTCACGTTTGTGATTGTTCCTATCGCGACATCAACTTCGATTTCGTCACCGGTTGCCGCGTCTTCGACGGCCGCTGAAGATTCGAGAATCGGTAAACCGATGTTGATGGAGTTCCGGTAGAAAATCCTTGCGAAGGATCTAGCAATCACACACGAGACACCTGCACCTTTAATCGCAATAGGGGCGTTCTCGCGAGAGCTCCCGCAGCCGAAATTCCTGCCAGCCACGATGATGTCCCCCTTTTTCACCTTCTTCACAAAATCCACATCGAGATCTTCAAGACAGTGCGGTGCAAGTAGCTCTTCGGTGAACGCTGTGCAATAGCGGGCAGGAATGATAACATCGGTATCGATGTTGTCGCCGTATTTATGAACTTGTCCTCGTATCATGGCATGTATGTACGTTGAGTCAAAGTAAATTAGTTAGTCCTTAGAACGGATATTGCCGTCTGAACTGTACCGTCTTACCATTCACCATCCCCTCGAGACCGATCAAGGCATCAGGATGCTCGAATACCTGACGAAGATGATGATCAAGCTCAAATGCAGCGAGGGTGTCGTTGTCGACACCCTTCATAAACCCCTCGAATCCCCTTGAGATAAGGTGGTTCGCGATCCACACCGCGTTGGGCGAGTTGTTTGCCAAACGACGGGCTGCCCGTTCCGCAATCGAACGCATCTCACCTGTGTATGTGAACTGGAGATGTCCGCGTGCGTTTGCATAAACCGTTGGCAAAGCATCTGCCTGACTGAAGAGGCCGCGGGCTACCTGTAACTCCAGTTTATCCTCGATCGAGAGTCGCGTATCTAACCTCTCGATGTCTAACGCTTCAAGCTTTTCGTGAGAGATCATTTGTCCGTGGTTTGCAATAATCGCTGATGCAATCACATCTGCTGCCTCATCTCTTCGGTGCGCAGGCACGAGCACATCCGCGAAGCCGAGATGATGGAGGATTTGCGGAGATGAAGTTACGGTACCACCGGCAAGAGCGTAGTATCTGGTAAGTGCGATTGCCAATTCAGCATCGCCGGTTGTGCGATAGATGACTTGAGGAAACGTCAGCGTCGCTCTCAAGCCGGGATAGATCCCGAGCCGCGTCTCAGGCAGTGAGAATGACGTGCGGTTCGTTGATATAACGACCGTCTTCGGATCAAGGGCGAACGCTGCGGCCACCTCCACTCCACCACCCAACGCCTGACCATCAATGACGGCAATCTTAGGTTTGGCCGAGCCTGTCATAACATGAAAGATCACACGTTGCCATTCTTCCGTATCACGTTTGATCGCATCGAACTCTTTCGCCCTAATCTTCTCAATGAATGTTGGGATATGTGCACCAGCAATAAATGTCTTGATCGGAGCCGTATCAAAGATGATGACCTTGCAGTTCTTGTCTGCATTTGCTTCGGCAAACTGTCTTTCCAGATCGGCAAACACCTCGTTGTTCATCGCGTTGGCAGCCTTCGGATTCGAGAGTGTAATTCGACGGATAGCTCCACCGTGTTCCTTCTCTGTGTATACCGGTGCAAGGTGAAATCGCCACGACTTCTCAATTTCCATTTCCCTCTTGAGCAACGAACAGATGGGAAAATCTTGCTTCAGGGTTGTTGCGTACTCGGCACGTTTCTCCACCAGATTGCGTACCTTTTTTTTGCCGAGAACGTTCATCAGGGTAAAAGGCCCCTGCCGCCAGAGAAAGGCATTCTGCGTGAGGAGTTCAAGGTCTTCAATTGTAATAAGTCCCGCATCGACGGTCTCCGTGGCCGTGACGAAACCGATGGCGAGGAAGCGAGCACACAAGGCATCAACAACTTTGGAGTCTTGTGCAGCAACGGTGCCATCCTTCTTCACCCAACGGACCGCTGAGTTGTCAGAGGTCTTCTGATATTCAGCCATCAAGTCTATATAGTTCTGTCGAGGAGTGAAGAAGTTGCCGTAGACCTTGTAGAGCCGATCGTTTGGATTCGAGGAGTCAGAGAACGAACGCATGGAGTGAAGACCCACTGGGAGTCCAGTAACATCCATCAGTTCCAGGAAGCCGATAGGAATATCGTACGCCTTTCGTCCGGCTGCTTCAATCGCAGCGATATCATACCCCTCCTCCATCATGCGCGTTGCTTCAAGAAGTAATGCAACAAAAATAACATCAGCCACTCCTCCTTTTCGACTGCCGCGGACATACGACGGGATCTTCCCGCCGAGCTTCAAATACTTCCGTGCTATCGCCTTGCTTTCCTCGGATGCAGTGTCCGTGCCCGCATATTCTCCTGCCCGATTTTTGTGGGGAAGGTAAAAATAGTGCATCCAGACAACCTTGTCTGGACGTCCCGTTGCCTTCGCAAGGATATTCGTATCGAGAGAAGAGGAATTAGAGGCGAGCACAACGTGCGGAGCAGAAAGACTATCGAGGCATTTGAATATCTCTTTCTTGATCTCGATACGTTCCGTTGCCGCTTCGATCACAAGCTTGAGATTTGGGCTTTTGCACGCTTCGGGATACTCTGTTGTGCCGATGATACGCTCGCGGATCCCCAGCGTTTCCTTTGGTGTGAAGATCTTCCCTTTGGCTCCTTCCAACTCGCGTTCGATGGTCTGCAGCCCTTGGTGGAGGATGTCGTTCGTGACATCGAGGAGACCGACATTAAAACCGCTTTGTGCGTAGGTCTGTGCGAGACTTGCGCCCATCGTGCCTGCCCCGACAATCAAAAGTTCTATGTTATCCCACGTCGGTTTCATCAGTCTGGCCATCCGTCTACAATGAGTGCACCACCCTGTCCACCACCAATGCATGCACTTGCCAATCCAAGTCCCCCAAGTTTGAGCAACGAGATGGTCATGCGTGCACCTGTTGCACCAAGAGGATGACCGAGTGCAATTGCACCTCCATTCACATTGACTTTCGAGCGATCTAGGTCGAGCTCTCGTTCAACAGCAAGATATTGTCCTCCAAATGCCTCGTTGATCTCAATATGCTGAATATCGTTCAACGCGATGTCGGCTCGTCGCAGAGCCATCAATGAAGCCGGTACTGGACCGATGCCCATGTAATGAGGATCGACACCGGCAACACCCCAGGAGAGGAGTTCTCCAATGGGCCGCACACCCAGTTCTCTTGCCTTGCCAGCTGTCGTCATGATCAACGCCGCAGCACCATCGACAATGCCGGACGAGTTTCCGCCGGTGTGGACTCCATCCGGTTTGACTGCAGGAATCTTTGCCAGACTTTGAAGTGTTGTCTCGGGTCGTGGGTTTTCGTCGGCAGAAAGAATTCTCTCTTTCCTGCCTTCCCGAATCGTAACTGGAGTAATCTCTCTGCTCAACCTGCACTTCTCTTGTGCTTCTTTCGTCTTCATCTGGGAGGAAAGTGCAAACTCATCGACCTCTTCACGGGTGATGCCGTAGAGGCGGACGAGGTTCTCGGCCGTCCCCATCATGTCCGTGTTGATGAACGTATCGTTGAGCCCGTCCTTGAAAAGAAACATCGCTCGTGGACCACCCATGTATGGGAACCCGAACGCCGCACCATACACAAGCATAGGAGATTGCGACGTGCTCTCATAACCCCCGACGAGCACCACGTCAGCCTCGCCACTCAGGAGTTCTTTTGCTCCGTGGACAATCGCCTCACCGCCCGACCAGCAGATACGGTTCACGGTGAGTGCCGTCGAAAATGAAGAGAGACCTGCTTTGAGTCCAACATGTCGGGCGCCGTAATGAGAGTCGATACTGGAATGCATGCCGTTCCCGAAGATCGCTGCATCAATCGTTTCGGCGCGGTCGGCAATTCCAGCTTGCGCGATGGCAGCCCGAGCTGCAATCGCGCCAAGGTCGATCGGAGACAAATCCTTGAGACTTCCACCCACACGACCGAATGGTGTCCGGGTGCCCGAGAGGAAGACGATCTTCTTGTCCTTGTCTTTCAGGATTGTTGGACCGACCTCCTTCAGTGAATCTGGTTGACGGTATATCTCTTTGTTAGTCGAGACTTTCATTCATCCTCTTCCAAATGAGGTTCAGGGCGTCAATCATAGTCTTCTTGTCGGACACCGTGAATTCTTCCCACACCTCATCGTCAGTTTCTTCGGCAAAACTGCCGACGGCCTGTTGGAGGTTCCTCCCTTTTTCAGTCAAGTAGACATTGACAACACGACGATCATCTCCATCGCGCCGACGTTCCAGAGATCCATCCCGCTCCATCCGATCGACGATTCCTGTGAGTGTGGGATTATCAAGCGAGAGCCGATCACAGAGCTCGCTAATCGAGATTCCATCTCCTGCCCACAAACGCGCGAGCACGATGTACTGCGTCGAGGTGAGGTTATGTTTGGCGAGCTTGGCATCGAGCACCCTTTTCATGCCACGCGCTGCACGCGTCATCAAAAAACCAAGGCTGCTATCGAGACTCCACATTGCTTATTTTTTCGAAGAGGTTACTTAAGATGCGTCGGAATCAACCATTTTTTGATTCGTGTACGAGTATTTCGTATACGAAGTAATTACAGAAAAGAATATCCAATGTCAAGCGACTGCGCCTGAAACCCGATTCTCGCTAAATTCGTCTGGGATCCGTGATTTCACCGGTCACAGCAGATGCCGCAGCAACCGCTGGACTCGAGAGATAAACCTTGCTTGTGGAGTGACCGTTACGCCCCTTAAAGTTCCGGTTCGTCGTGTACAAGCCGACTTCGTTTTCTCCAAGAGCGCCCATATGCCCACCGATGCACGGTCCACAGGTGGGGGGACTAATAGCCGCTCCTGACTCGACGAAAGTCTTCAACAATCCCTCGTCGATCATTTGGAGATAGATGTTCTGAGTGGCCGGGATAACAATCAGTCTCACGCCGGGAGCAACCTCACGGCCTCTGAGCAACTCAGCCGCGACGCGAAAGTCTTCGATCCTTCCGTTCGTGCAGGAACCCAGCACCACCTGATCGATGGTGATTTTGTCTACCTGAGAGATTGGCTTCACGTTGCTCGGCAGATACGGAAGCGCGATCTGCGGCTCTAGGTGGGTTACATCGATCTCGATGACATTTGCATAGACCGCATCAGAGTCCGACGTGTGCATAATGTACTGCCTGTTACTTCGACCGTTCAAGAATTCGACTACCTTGTGATCCGGTTCTATGATGCCACCCTTAGCACCTGCCTCAATTGCCATATTACAAAGTGTGAGCCGGTCAGCCAGCGGTAATTGATCAATGATCTCACCTGCAAATTCCAGCGATGCATACATCGCTCCTTCGACACCGAGCATGCCTATCGTGTGAAGGATGAGATCCTTTCCACCGACCATCTCCGGCAACTGACCCTTGTAGATAATCTTCATAGATGGAGGAACTTTGAACCAGTTCTCACCCAATGCCCACGATGCCGCCATGTCGGTACTGCCAACGCCTGTCGCAAACGCACCGAGAGCGCCATAGGTACATGTGTGTGAGTCAGCACCGATCACGAGGTCACCCGGCATCACAAGGCCGCTTTCGGGGACAATGCAATGGCACAATCCTGAACGTCCCACTTCGAAATAACTTTTGATATGATACTTGCCGGCAAACTCACGCATTGACTTCGAGAGACCAGCTGCCTGGATGTCTTTGGCGGGAACAAAGTGGTCGTTCACCAAGGCGATCTTTGTATTGTCAAATACATCTTCTGCACCGATGCGATTAAAGACCTCAACAGCCAGTGGAACGGTAACATCTGTGCCCATGACCAGATCGATCGACGCATACACCAACTCACCGGGTTTGACTACATCCCTGCCTGAATGGGCGGCGAAAATTTTTTCGGTTATTGTCATTCCCATAATCCAGCTCCGGTCATGGTCACCTCAATGTATTGCCAGAAAGATGCTGGAGAAAATCACACACAGCATCACCTGATTCCTTCGTGCCAAGGCTGCCGCCCATATCCGACGTCACTTTCTTTTCATGCACAGCCATACAAACCGACTGTTCGATCAGCAGTGCCTCTTTCTTGAACCCGAGGTGTTCTAACATGAGTCCGGCTGTGAGAATTGCACCAAACGGGTTGGCGACATTCCGTCCCGCATACTTCGGAGCCGAGCCGTGCACAGGCTCAAACATGCAGACACCGTTCGGATTGATATTCCCTGATGCTGCCATCCCCAGACCACCCTGTAACTGAGCCCCAATATCAGTTATAATGTCACCAAACATGTTATTCGTGACAATTACCTGGAACTGCTCCGGCCGCTTGATCAATTGCATTGCCAGAGCATCGACGAACATGTGCTCTTTCTCAATCTCCGGGTAGTCCTCACTTACCTGCTGAAACACGCGATGCCATAGGTCACCCTCGAACCGTAGGGCATTGTTCTTGTCGCTCATGGTCACCTTGGTATGCCCGTGCTGCCTTGCATACGTGAAGGCGTAACGAATGATCCGCTCCACACCTTTGTACGTATTCACGCTCTCCTGAATCGCAATCTCATCTTTTGTCCCCTTCTTGAAGAAGCCTCCAATGCCGACGTAGAGACCTTCTGTGTTCTCACGGAACACAACAAAATTGACATCATTTGGAGTTTTTCCTTTCAACGGACAGAGTGTTTCGTCGAACAGCTTCACCGGTCTGAAGTTGACGAACAGATCCAACCCGAATCGCATGCCGAAGAGGATATCGCGCGCGTGAGCCATATCCGGTATACGGGGATCGCCGAGTGCACCAAGAAAGATTGCAGCATAGTTGTCGCGGAAGTCCTCAAGCTGCTGCTTCGGCAGCGAGATTCCCGTTGAAAGATACTTCTCCGCACCGTAGTCAAACTGAATGAACTCTAATTCAAGTCGGCCTCGTGCATTGATGAGTTCGAGAACTTTGACTGCCTCCCCGGTCACGTCAACGCCAATGCCGTCACCGGGGATAATTGCTATCTTCTGTTTCTGGGCTAAAGCTGGACTCATCTCTCGTCAATACATTTGTTCGTTCAAGTCACAATGAAAAAAGGAACGCCGCATTCTTCCCAAGGGCTTCACCGTTTGAAGTAAACAAGATGCGATCTCCTCCCACCCCAACTTGAGGAGATCTTATATTATGCACTCTTGGGGGAAAAAGAGAAGGGAGTGGTGGAAAAAGTGTAGGAGAACAGTCGGACGGAAAATCGGACATCCGTATCCGAAAGATAACCTCTGGAGAGTTCGTTGTCAAGTGTTTTCCTTAGTCTAGGAATGAGGCGTATCCGTTCGCATACTACGTGACAAGAAGGCAATTGCCGGAAAGAGGAAGGAGAACTGATCGTTCAACTTAACTTGATTCACGTAAAAAAATGGATTCTGGGGTAGCCTTGAGTTTTGAGAATTGTCCGGGTATTGCGTCAAACGATATAGGCGGTCGAGGCCGTATCGCCGCCGTGGCCTGTCCAATTTGTATGGAAGAACTTTCCCCGCGGTTGGTCAACACGTTCGTATTGATGTGCGCCGAAATAGTCTCTTTGTGCTTGAAGGAGGTTTGCAGGAAGTCTTTCGTTCCGGTAGCCGTCAAAGTAGCTGAGGGCTGTCGAGAACGCTGGAATCCAAACGCCATTTGATACTGCAGCGGCAATAACCCGTCGCCATGCACCTTGCGATGTCTCAATCTTTTCCTTGAAAAAAGGATCAAGCAATAGGTTCGGAAGGTCCGGATTCTTGTCAAATGCGTCTTTGATCTTTCCCAGGAACGCGGAGCGTATGATGCACCCTCCCCTCCAAAGAAGAGCAACGCCCCCATAGTTGAGCTTCCAATGAAACTCCGCCGCCGCCGACCGCATTAGCGTAAACCCCTGAGCATACGAAACAATTTTCGATGCATACAATGCCATCTCAAGGTCATTCAGAAACGCAGTCCGGTCGCCGGTGAAAGTTGGTTTAGGGCCACTTAACACTTTTGCAGCTGCAACACGTTCATCCTTTAGTGCCGACAGACAGCGAGCAAACACCGCCTCGCTGATGAGTGTCAGCGGGACGCCAAGGTCCAGCGACGACTCGCTCGTCCATTTTCCGGTTCCTTTTTGGCCGGCAGTATCGAGAATCTTGTCGACGATTGGCGCCCCGTTCTCCTTATACTCAAGGATATCACGCGTGATCTCGACCAGGTAGCTGTGGAGAATCCCCGCGTTCCAGCGCGCAAATACTTCATACATTTCGTCAGCATTCATGTGGAGCAACTCTCTCATGATCTGGTATGCTTCACAAATAAGTTGCATGTCGCCATACTCGATCCCATTGTGTACCATTTTCACGAAGTGACCGGCTCCATCCTCTCCCACCCAGTCGCAGCAAGGTGTACCATCTTCGACCTTCGCTGCAATCGACTGAAAGATCGGTTTCACATTGGGCCACGCTGCATTTGAGCCGCCCGGCATAATCGAGGGACCCTTCAAAGCACCTTCCTCTCCTCCCGACACACCGGTGCCAATGAAGAAAAGCCCTTTGCTCTCCAGGTACTTTGTGCGACGGATCGTATCTTGAAAGTGAGAGTTTCCACCGTCGATAATGATGTCCCCTTTTTGAAGATGAGGTATCAGCGTTTCGATAAACTCGTCGACAGGTCTCCCCGCTTTTACCATCATCATGATCTTTCGTGGAGCCTTGAGCACCGCAACCAATTCCTCGATGCTGCGCGTGCCGACAAAGCTCTTTCCTTTTCCCCGACCGCCGATGAATTGATCCACTTTGTCAACAGTTCGATTGAACACTGCCACGGTTGACCCATGGCTTTCCATGTTCAGGACGAGGTTCTCACCCATGACTGCCAACCCAATCAGTCCTATATCTGCCTTTTGTTTCATAGTATTACATTGTCCTGTGTTTGTAACTCGCGAATTTTGGGTTCTGAAACCCGATACTCGGTCGGCTTCCAATTAGAATCTGCAACTACCATGAGCTTCGGTGGCGGCGTCGGTATCATCGCTGGATGCGCGCTGATCCCCCCTTCACAATTGCTCGAACATCCTCGATTGTTGCCATGGTGGTATCTCCGGGAAAAGTTGTAAGCAACGCACCGTGCGCCCACCCGAGTTTCAATGACTCCTCCGGCGTTTCACCACTCATCAGACCATAGAAAAATCCGCTCGAGAAACCATCTCCACCGCCAACGCGATCAACTACTTCGAGTTCAGCGGTTGGAGTCGTGTAGTTTGTGCCGTCTATCCATGCAACTGCACTCCAGCTATGTTTGTTCGATGAATGGACTTCGCGGAGGGTAGTTGCCACAACTTTAACGTTTGGATGCCGTGTAACCACTTTGCTGATCATACCAAAAAATGTGCTCGGGTCGAGTTTCGACTTTGATGCGACCTCTGGACCGGGAATCCCCAGCCCTTTCTGTAGGTCTTCTTCGTTTCCAACAAGAACGTCGGCGTTTTCGACGATCCGGCCGATCACTTCAACCGCCTTTTGCTGCCCGCCCCAGATATTCCATAGCTTTTCGCGGAAGTTCAGGTCAAAGCTCACTATGGCGCCAGCCTTCTTTGCCGCCTTCATGCCTTCAATAATCAGTTCGCCGGTTGATGCCGAGAGCGCCGCAAAAATACCGCCGCTGTGAAACCAACGAACACCACCTGTAAAAATCGCGTTCCAATCAAAGTCGCCAGGCTTCAATTGTGCAGCAGCTTCATTCGATCGATTGTAGAAAACCACCGGAGGACGGACACCCTGACCCCGATCGCTGTACACGGTGGCCATGTTCGGACCATTCACGCCATTATGCTTGAAGTTCTTATAGAATGATCTTACTCCCATCGCCTTTACACGCTCAGAAATCAGATCACCAATAGGGTAACCTACCATGGCACTCGCGATAGCGGTGTTCATCCGGAAACAGTCGGCGAGATTTGCCGCCACATTAAATTCACCGCCACTTACGTGAATCCGACATTCTTGCGCTTTTCTAAAGGGAATGACTCCCGGGTCAAGCCTGTGCACAAGGGCTCCAAGCGACACAAGATCAAGTCCTCCGGCTGGAGGAATATTCAGAC
>QKGJ01000086.1 GCA_003251275.1 Ignavibacteria bacterium | reverse complement strand
CACGTACGAAAGTAAGCGCATGGCAGCAACGCGTAGAACCAGGGCGAGAAGGAAGAGAAAATGGAAATGTTCCCATTGCACCCATCCGAACGAATAATGCAAGTCCGTGAATGCCACTGCCAGGCCTCCGCCAATCAGAGGGGCAACGGTAGCTGCGATACCGACCACGGTGCCGTCGACCGCAATATAGTTCGAACGTCTCTCCACGGGCGCCGTCTTAAACAACAGGTCGGGAATAGCGAGGCTGATCCCTGCATCGAATACGCCGAACAAATGGATCACCGGATAAAGCCACAACGTTTCCGGAGAAGTAAACAACCACAGACAAGCGAACAGAACTTTTCCGGCCACGCAAATCTGCAACACAGGCTTGTTGCCAAACCGGTCCAGAATTCTCCCCCATGGCTTCAACGCAATAAAATTCATCAGTGTCGTGATCATCGCCATCGCAGCAACAAACGTGAAGCTCAATTTTGCCTGCGTGAGCATGTATACTCCATAAAACGTCCCGGCAACGCCCATGGACAAATCGAACGCAATCCTAAAAAAAAACAGTCTCCTGAAGTTGCCATCGCGAAACGGGTCACGAAGTGTTTCCCAGAATGTCAATCGCGAACCGTGATGGAGAAACGGTGGATCAAACATCATCCGTTGCATCTTGACGGCGCGAAACCCGAACACCAAGCCGGCACCGATAAGGATTGCAAAGCCGGCGGCTGCAGGTCCAACACTGTGCTCGTTCCAGAGGTCAATGAACTTCCCCGCCACGATACCAAGAACGACCCCTACCGCACCGGCTGCTAGATTCCGTTGAGCGAAAAACCTTCCTCGAACTTTTTCCGGCACCAGATCGACCAGCCACGACACCCACGGCACAGCGCTGAAAATCCCCAGAATACTCGACGTAGCGTACAACAGAATGAAAAGTCCCAGACGATACGGACGAAAGCCATCCGCGGAAATCAAAAGCAGCACAGCGATGAGAACCCACACAAGCCGTGACGCCATCGCAAAAGTCACTGCCATCGACTTGCGGCTCCCCGACCGTTCCAGCCGGCGGTACGCTCTCAATTGAAATAAATTTACGCCCGCCTGAACACTGGCAAGCAATCCGATGAAAAACTCGTTTGCACCGAGCGAAAGGGCAAGTCCTGTGAGTACAACCCCGCCGGTAAACACCGCCATGACACCTGCAAGGGCACCCTCCGATACCGAGTACTCCATACTCCGCCGCACCTGATCAGGGATAGCAACACTCGTTCCTTCGACATCAAAATGGAATGGCGAGAAGTGTCTGAGGAGACTCTTGGTTCCTTTGTCGTTACTCACTTGTGGTTCTGGCAAGAACCCCCACCCGCTTCACGGCTCATAAGAGTCCCTTCTCTTTAGTGAATCCGGGTACACGCCATTGAAAATCTGGGTCGACATACGGCTCGTCGTTTTCATGTCCCTGCATTAGCGCGATCTTCTTCTTCATCAATTCCCCCATATTCTTGTAGTAGATGAATGTTGTTTCACCTACCTCCGAGACGATCATCCAGTTGGTCCTGGATGTTTCCCAGAGATTCAGCAAGTCTTTCGTATTCTCAATCTCATCCAAAACCATTTTCTTCAAAAGAGCGCGGCATTCCTGCCGAACCTTGAGGTCGGTGGATTCAAGATAGCCATGGACACCGGCCACCCACGCCGTAACATTGCGCTGAGTCTTGTACCAGCATTTTAGAGCCCGCATACGATCATACTGGTCACGAACACAGTCCCTGGATTTATCGTCTGACGCGCGCTGCTGCATGTCGCGCAGCAACGATTGAGCGATCTCCATGATGGGAAGAAGATCCTCATCCATGTGTTTTACGGCCAGCGATGCGCGCGATGGTTCGATGAGGTCGAAGCCGACGTCGTAACGGAAATCTACCCGGGTACGGTTATGCGTTGTCGCGAGGAGAAAGTTCTCGTAGTAGAGGCGTTCCGTTTCGGGGATCGCCTCGATATTGGGAACAATCGGTCGGATAAACAGGCGGTACCACACACCCCAGCCAGAATATATCCAGATGGGAACAGGGAAGCAGCGATATGCATCGTCGGAAAGCGTCCACACTTTCACGAGATCGTCCGCAAGTTCAGGACCGATCCACTCGCTTGCTTTTTGTCGCAAAAAGGTATCCACGTCGAGCGATGCGTTCAACTGAAATGCCCGGACAAGTTCCTCATTGATATTGTACGGTGTCCACCTCCGCGGAGTCGCGCCACCATAGTAGCACGGCGTCACGACTCCCTGTGCAGCCATGTCGTTGAGTTTGTCGAACACCAGTTGCGGAAAAGGAATGCCGATCAAAGGCTCATGATTCGCAAGAATTGCAGGGGTAAAATATACGTCGGTCTCCGAACCTTTCTTTCGCAGTTCATCCATCAACGGTTTTTCCTTCTCTACAAATCTGTTGTAGAGGGCTGTCCCATGGATCTGCGGAACCTCAGGATATTTCGGGTGCTGATAGGACAGATCCCATCCCTTCGTCTGCAATGATGAAACTTCCACATCGAGGCCATCTTCCAGCTGTTCCCAGATGTGATCATGCTCTTCCCAGAACGGCTCGAGTCTGATCAGCGTTCGGAATTGCGGATTCACTTTCCGTCCCGCATCGCGAAGCACTTTCATGAAGCGTACGAGGTTCAGCGCCGCCGCATGTGCAATATCTTTCGCGCCCAACCACTCGCGCACCACATAGCCACCTCCATTTCTTCCGACGTACAGCGAGCTGGTGTACTCAAATCCCGCCCCGCTATCGTTCGACCAGATGGAAACGTAGCTGAGGTTGGGTGCCGCATGCATCAGGTTTTCCATCATTTCGGCATAGTGCTCGCGCACCACTGGATGAGCGATGGAGAGATTGTAGCGAGGCTTGAAGCTTCGCATCGGGTGATCGACGCGGGCTCCGCGGAGAACCGGATACCGCTGCAATAGTTCATCAGGGACGGAGCGAGGTTCGAAGCAGACAAGTCCCGGTTTCATTCCGTACTTCTCCGCAAGTTGTGTGTTGTCCTTCAGGTTGTTCAGGTTCGCCTGCAGATAATCATCGTCGTAGAAACCTTTATTCAACCTGCTTGTGACGAATTGGTCAAGCGCCGGGCAGTACGTGTAGAAGCGATGGAGCAACTCTCCCTTCGGACCGGTCTCGAACGGTACCGGGAATGCAAGTCCGTTGACCTCTGCATACGAGAATCCGAGGCGTGCCATATTCCTGAAGTAATCCTCTTTGTTGAAATCCCGGACGGTCCGGGCGTATTGGTTCAGGAAGAGGTCGAACACCGGCCGAACCTCAGGAAAGGTCGCATGACGGATCAGCCCTTGTTCAAAAGATGCCGCGTCCGTTGTTCCCCACTCGTCTTTCAGAGTGCACAACATTCCGTAAAGAAGATGAGGCCGTGACGTCATGATCTCAACCCCGCCGCTGCTTTTCATCCTCACCATCATCCAGTTCTCCTTTTCGCCAAGAGCCGGGTGAATCTTTTTCCAATCCTTTTTGTCTGTTACGATAGCAATGCGGACGGTCCCGGCATTTGAAGCGAGCCCTGGACTCCTCCGGATTTCGGCCTTCGGGCAGAATGCAGATGTAAGTTCTTTCGCAACTGTTTCCTCGACAGTCGGTCCTGAAGGACTAATGTCGATGACAGTTGTTTGAGTGAGAATGTTCTGAAGAGACGGCATACGATTGATTCCTTGTGATTAGTGTTGATTGATAACAGAAGTGTTCAGTAATAATAAATTACGAGGCGAAACAGGACTCTTCAAGGCGCTAGGCTGCAGCCAATAGTTCTTTCACTTTCTCGGCAGCCCGGACAGCATCACGTGCGTACGCATCCGCGCCAATCTCGTCGGCGAACCGCTGCGTCACCGGAGCACCACCAACGATAATCTTCACCGAAGGTCGAAGCCCGGCGGAAGCAATAGCCTCGATGGTGGTCTTCATACCAAGCATCGTGGTGGTCAACATCGCCGACATACCGACAATGGCAGGACGGTGCGTCTTGATTGCTTCGACAAACTTATCCGGCGGCGCCTGCACTCCCAGATCGACCACCTCCATGCCCGCTCCCTTGAGCATAATTCCAACAAGGTTCTTTCCGATATCATGCATATCGCCCTTGACAGTGCCAACGAGAACCCGGCCGGCCGATTGCACATTGTTCTGAAGAAGCAGGGGCTTAAGAATTTCCATCGCGGCATTCATTGCTCCCGCAGAATGGAGGACTTCAGGCAGATACATCTCCCCGCACTTCATCTTTTCGCCCACCCGCGTCATTCCCGGAATCAATGCGTCATTCAGAATGGTCACAGGCAGAGTATTATTTGCAATGAGTTTCTCGATAATCGCGGTGATCTTTTTCCGCTCCCCGTTTTGGAGACAGTTCTTGAGTTCTTCAATGTCTTGTGTTGTCATTAGCCGTCCTTAATCATATTCCCCGTACCTGCTCGCTGTTTCGACAAGCGCAAAGATATTTTCATCGGGAGTATCACGACCGCATTGATCTCCGGTCGCGAGAATAAATCCGCCACCTCTCGCCGCCGCATCGATACATGCCCTTGCTTCCTGCTCAACATTGTGCGGAGAACCGTTGAGCATTGTTTCGAACGTATTCACATTTCCTTTCAGGCAAAACTTATCGCCGAATCGGCGTTTCGCTTCGGCCAGATCAACGTCGCCTCCCGGCAAACGCTCCAGAGGCTCCATCACATTCACATCTGTTTCAGCATAGTTGATCTCCACGATTAGTTTCGATCTTCCGCATGTATGTTGATGGCAAAGGACATCCGCTGCTTTACAAGCGGCAGACACAGCTTTGACGATCGGTAGGTCGTATTCCTTATAGATCCCGGGTGAACTGAGGCTAAGCGAAGATGACGATCCTGCGAGCAAAATTTCATCAGGCCGGTGTGAGAGCACGCGCTGCGCCGCCTCTTTCGCGAACTCAAGGTAGAATTCGTGAACCTTGCGAAGCCGGTCGGGGGCCTCTGAAAAATCCAGAAGAGCCTGCATAGACCCACCATCGCGCGCCCACACCCAGAAGCCCATGAATGTTTCTATCGCAACGCCAAAAACTCCTCGATCACCAATCTTTGAACGATTTTTGAAGAGGTTGTCGTACGAACGTTGCTGCATGTACCACTGCAGCTTCGGAAGGTCGGAAGTAATATCCTTGATCATCCCTTCTGCCGGCCAGGGAGGGTCAC
>QKGJ01000003.1 GCA_003251275.1 Ignavibacteria bacterium | reverse complement strand
ATGCAAACGGCACGATGAGCGGCGGACCGATGTACTACATTGCCAATGGCCTCGGCTGGAAATGGCTTGGGTGGCTCTTCGCGCTCTTCGCATCCATCGCTGCATTCGGGATCGGCAACATGGTACAGTCCAATTCCGTCGCCGATGCGGTGCACGGCGCGTTCGGTTTCCCGATGTGGATTACCGGAATTGTCCTTGCCGTCAGTACAGCCCTGGTGATACTGGGAGGCATCAAAAGTATCGGACGCGTGACGGAGTTCCTCGTTCCCTTCATGATCGTCTTCTACATGCTCGCCGCCATCGTGGTGACCATTCTGAATTACGAGGGTATCCCGGCAATCTTCCAGTATGTCTTCATGGACGCGTTCAATCCTTCTGCGGCAACAGGCGGATTCCTCGGCGCGTCGGTCATGCTCACGGTACGCATGGGCGTTGCGCGCGGCGTCTTTTCCAACGAGTCGGGCCTCGGCAGTGCATCTATTGCCGCGGCCGCAGCGCAAACGAAAAATCCAGTCACACAGGCGCTTGTATCCATGACGCAAACCTTTATCGATACAATTGTCGTCTGCAGCTTCACAGGGTTCGTTATCATATCGTCCGGTGCGTGGTCAACAGGACTCACTGGCGCAGAGCTGACGACCGTTGCATTCAGTCATGGCTTGCCCGGCACCTGGGGCGGTATTATTGTCGCTCTCGGCATTATCTTCTTTGCGTATTCGACAATCCTTGGCTGGAGCTATTACGGCGAAAAATCTCTTGGCTATCTTGTTGGGGAGAAGTTCAGGAAGCCGTATCGTATTCTCTTCTGCATCTTCGTCTTCGTCGGCGCCGTGGTTCGCCTCGATCTTGTGTGGGCGCTTTCCGACGTGATGAACGGCCTGATGGCATTCCCGAACCTGATCGGCCTGCTTGGACTTGCAGGCATTGTCGCTGCGGAATCGCGGGCATACTTCGCGAACAAGAAATAATCGCATCGCGACGATGACGGAGCCTCTCTCTCTTCTTCTGCTTGCCGGCGTCGGGATACTTGCCGGGTTCCTGAACGTCACAGCCGGAGGCGGCTCGACGATCGTCCTCCCCCTGCTGATTTTCATGGGGATGGACCCCGGGGTCGCGAACGGCACCAACCGGATCGGGATCCTGATGCAGAACATCTCCTCCGTCGCCTCCTTTCATCAGCACAGCCACTCGGAGTTTAAGGAAAGTTTCAAGCTTGCCCTTGCGGCTCTGCCAGGCGCCGTTGCCGGCTCGATGACGGCGGTCCGCGTGAGTGACGAGTTGTTTCAACAAATCCTCGCCGTGGTGATGATCGGAGTGGTTATCAGCATGCTTCTCCCCCAGCCGAAAAACAATTCTGCCAATGCCCCTCACACTTCATGGTGGGTTTATCCTGCAATGGTGGGAGTTGGCTTCTATGGCGGATTCATACAGGTGGGCGTTGGATTTTTGTTTATGGCATCACTCTACCATCTGATGCGCATTTCGCTCGTGCGCGTGAACATGCACAAAGTGTTCATCGTTCTTATCTACTCGCTCCCCACCCTCCTGGTCTTCTTCCTCACCGACAAACTACAATGGGTTCCCGGAGTCGCGCTCGGTTTCGGCAGCGCTCTCGGTGGCTGGTGGGCAGCGCATGTGTCTGTCAAAAAAGGAGACGCCTTCATCCGGGGACTTCTTATTGCGGCGATCCTGCTCATGGCCGTCAAGCTTCTTTTCTGGTGATCTCGATGAAACAAACGACCTTCATGCTCTTCTTCCTTCTTGCTTTTACATTATCTCTTCTGGCCCCTGCATGCGGACAGGATGTCCGGCAGGAGAAAGAAGAGCCTCTCTTCCGCCGCAATCCGAATTACCGCCTGCAGACGAAACTCTACAGCATCTACAAGACCCAGCGTGCAACAATCGTGATGCTGGGGAATTCCATAACGCAGGGAGTTGAATGGCAGGAGCTTCTGGGGCGTCCCGATGTGGTGAACCGCGGCATCGGCTCCGACGTGACCGAAGGCTATCTGAACAGGCTCACGAACATTTACGCTCTTCACCCTCGTGTTGTCTGCGTAATGGGAGGAATCAACGATCTTTACTCAAACGTTCCGGTTGAGGCGGTATTCCAAAATTATCGAACGCTCCTGGAAGAACTCGTCGCAAACAAGATCACTCCTGTCGTTCAATCCACCTTGTACGTTTCTCCGAAGTGGCACAACTCCAAAACGAAGAACCGGGAAGTCGCTCTTCTCAACGAATTGCTGAAGCAGTATACATCATCCAGGAACATTACCTACCTCGACCTGAACTCCGTGCTCTCCCTTGATTCCGAGTTGCTCAGCGAATATACATGGGATGGTGTCCACCTGACCGCCTCAGCGTACAAACGATGGCGTGATCTCCTTGTACCTGTGTTGGAGCAATTGGAGAAATGAAGTTTGATAGATCGCTCCTCAAAAAAATCGGTCCGGGCATCGCCATCGCCGCAACAGGAGTCGGCGCAGGTGATCTGATTGCTGCGTCGGTGGTTGGCGCCCAATTTGGAGTGACAGTGTTGTGGGCTGCGCTGGTAGGAGCGGTGATGAAGTATGTCCTGAATGAAGGCGTCGCCCGCTGGCAGCTTGCGACAGGTTCAACACTTCTTGAGGGATGGATCCACAAGCTCCATCCTGCTGTTTCAATCTACTTTCTCGTTTACCTCGTGCTTTGGTCATTCATCGTCGCGGGTGCGCTCATTTCTGCGTGCGGCCTTGCGGCACATGCGATGATTCCCCAACTCTCGGTAACCACCTGGGGAATCATTCACTCACTTGCCGGTGTCGTTCTTGTCCTGATTGGAAGATACAAGCTGTTTGAAACTCTCATCAAATTCTTTGCAGGCCTCATGGTGGCCGCGATCCTCACATGCGCAATCCTCCTCCTGCCACAAATTGAGTTCTCCAAATTATTTCCATCTGTTCCGGATGGCTCCGCGAAATTTCTTCTGGGAGTGATCGGCGGCGTCGGAGGAAGTGTGACTCTACTTAGCTACAGCTATTGGATGAGGGAGAAGTGTTGGACTTCGCACGAAGATTCTTCGATCGTGAAGATCGATCTGCGAATTGCATATGTCCTTACAGGAGTCTTTGGGATGGGAATGATCATCATCAGCGCAGGAGTGACGCCGAGGATTCTGAGCGGAACTTCGATGGTGCTCGAAGTAGGCAGCCGCGTGGGTGAAGTGTTAGGTCAGGTTGGACTCTGGATATTCCTGATCGGTTTTTGGGGCGCCGTGTTTACATCGCTGTTCGGTGTATGGCAGAGTGTCCCCTACTTATTTCATGATTTCATGACGCATTGGCGACCACACTCAACGGGTTCTTCTCTCTATTATAAAGGCTACCTCCTATACCTCGCTTTTCCACCGATGCTTCTGCTCTTCGTTGGGAAACCAGTATGGATTGTCATCATCTATACTATAGCGGGTGCGTTCTTCATGCCGGTTCTGGCGGGGATACTTCTGGTGATGAATAACCGGTCGGCATGGGTTGACACAAGCAAGAACAGCCTCATGGTGAACATCCTTCTTGCCCTCTCCCTTCTGCTCTTCCTGTACCTTTGTGTCACAGAGATTTTGGATAGCGTGTAGGATATCGGTTTCTTGAATCGCACACGTCGAGTCCCTACATTATGACGCAGTCGGTGTTCATCAACGCCCGCCCAGGACCCGCGCCGGGAAAAGAAAGAGTGCTTTGATGAAAGCAAACACTCCTTCGACAGCGAAGCCAATCAGTCGGAATGGTAAGAGTAGAAGCCAGATAATCGGATAGAGTACCAATGCGAGAATTGCGAGCGGCCAGCAAACAATGGCAAGCAAGAGCCAGAGTATGAATGTGAGCATGGATTGTCCTTCAGTGAGATCTACATTGATTCATACGCAGACTCCCTGGTCATGTTTCATCCTGAATCATCACCGAACATTACGTTGAGGTTGCCGATGTCCCTCCATTCCCGCGCAAAATCACGCTGCCCCTGGGCAGGTACCGACCCTCTTTATATAAAGTACCACGATAACGAATGGGGCCGTCCGGTGCATGACGACCGGAAATTGTTCGAAATGCTCACACTGGAGGGAGCGCAAGCCGGACTCAGCTGGATTACGATTCTCCGGAAGCGGGAGAACTACCGGAAAGCCTTCAACGGGTTCAATCCAAAAACAATCTCCCGATATGACCGGAGGAAAGTCTCTGAACTAATGAAGAATGAAGGAATTGTGCGCAACCGCCTCAAGATCGAATCAACAGTTTCCAATGCACGCGCCTTCCTGGAAATCCAGAAGGAATTCAGGAGCTTCGATAAATACATCTGGCAGTTTGTTGGTGGGCGAACGAAACACAATTCATGGAGAAATATGAAACAGCTTCCTCCTAGGACAGTCGACTCTGACGCCATGAGCAAAGACCTCAGGAAGCGCGGATTCAGATTCGTCGGCTCAACGATCTGCTATGCGTTCATGCAGGCCTGCGGACTGGTGGATGATCATCTGGTTACGTGCTTTCGGTACAAGTGATGATCGATGTGGCGAGGTGTTAAAACCCTTGGCTTTGAGAATTTTCATACGCCACGGGTTTAAGCCCGTGGCATACGAAGCCCCCCTTCCCCCCCTTTTCATCATTAGGAATACCACCTTTTCCATTTCCCACAAATCAGAATGGATCCCCTTCCACGTTCGGCTTTTTCTCAAAACCCTTGGGGAATCAACACTTTCCAGGCAATCTCTCCCTTGGCACATAAGTTGACCTTTTTGAATTTACAATGGATTGTCATTGCCAATCCATACGGAGGTGGATATGGTACACCTGAAGAAAATCCTTGTTCCGACCGACCTATCGGAGTATTCGCTTGCGGCAATGGAATTCGCGTCGACGCTCGCAATCATGTACGCTGCAAAGCTCTATGTTCTGCACGTAACCGGCGAGGCCATTCCCTTGCTTCCCTCCATGCACGGGATGGATATTGATATCGATGTGTTGAAGCATCGTGTTCAGACGGACGCGACCCGGGAGGTAGAACGATTTGTTCATCAGCGCATCAGCCCGGACCTGCGGCCCATCTCCGTGATCCGCATCGGGCACCCGGCGGTGGAAATCAAACGATTCGCAGAGGAGGAACAGATCGACTTGGTCGTGATGGCAACGCACGGGCGGACGGGCTTGTCCCATATGTTGATCGGAAGCGTTGCGGAAAAACTCGTACGAACCTCCAATATTCCTGTCCTCACCGTGAAGCCACAAGGCGCACGGTCGCCATTGATCACACGGGAAGAAGTCGAGGATAATCTTCATCTCCGATAAGAGTATGGTGCCTTCCGCAAAATCAAATGAACGCCAGGCACAGCCATCGCCGACAGAAGAAAAGAAACGGATCTTTATCTACAGTCCCGATCTGAATTTCTGTTTCAGTTTGTCGATGTTGTTTCAGGACCGGTACTCAGTCGTCACGACAACGAACCCTGCGATGATAGAATCCTGCGATGACACACACGCTCCTCATCTTGTCATCGTGGATGCGGTGCCGTCGGAGTCCCTGCTGGAGAAGATCGCCGGCTTGAAAAGACGGCAGGCAAACATTCCGATTATTTCGCTCTTTGTGTACAGCGAACGAGCGAAAGAGCTTGAAAACCAACTCCGCAGCCACGTGGACGCACTGTACTATAAACCGATCGATGTCAACGATCTTTCTTCCCGAGTAGCCGAGCTTCTTCCTGCCTAAAACCAGCTTCCTACGCATGATAACGCAGGCAATCACCATCTCAGATATGAGAAAAAGTGGTGCGAAAGTCCCTGTTTTCGTGGTGAAATCAGTTGTTCTCTTATGGTACGGCGATTGACCGGAGGTAAGTGAGTTGTATGACCAAAGAAGACCGATGACCCTTTCAAGGATAATATTCGTCTGCGCTTTCGTTCTTTCGAGCAGAAGTGTATCAGGCCAATCGGATGGCGATTGCATGATGTGCCATGGGGAATCTTCTTTGACGATGGTGAAGAAAGGAAAGACCATTTCCATCTCGGTGGACCCGGCAGGTTTCTCAAAGTCCGCTCATGCGGAACTCGGTTGCATCACCTGTCATGAGGGCTTAGACGCGACCGCTATACCTCATGCGAGCAAGATCCGTCCAGTCGATTGTCTTTCGTGTCATGATGGAGAGCGCATCGCCGGATATACGGAAAGCGTTCATGGCCGTCGCAACAAGAGCGGTAGGAGCGCCGCATCGTGCAGTGACTGCCACACAACACACGCAATTCAGAAAGTGAGCGACAAGGAACCCTCCTCCCGTAAAATTTATGATGAGCAAGTCTGCGGTCGTTGCCACTCTTCTGTGCAGGAACGATATCTTCTTTCGGACCATGGAGTGGCGCTGATGGCGGGGATCAAAGGCGCGCCCACCTGTACGGATTGTCATGGAGAGCACACTGTTCAGTCTCCTTTCGAGGAGGGATCTCCGACGGGGAAAGACAACGAAGCGGCGATGTGCCTCAGTTGTCACCTTGACAAGCCTGAGATTCGCGCGCTTGTCGGACCGTCGGCAGGGTTTCTTTCGTCCTACGAGAATAGTGTTCACAGTCAGGCGGTGAAGCAGGGAAATGTAGGGGCCGCAACCTGCAGTGACTGCCACGGCAGTCATGAAATGAAAAAGGGGTCGAACCCCGCGTCGAAGGTCGCCAGAAGGAATATCGCATCAACCTGCGGTCAATGTCACGGTGATATTCAGAGACTGTATGAACGAAGCATTCATGGCACAACGTTAGCGGCCGGGGTAACCGCTTCGGCAACCTGCACCGATTGCCACGGAGAGCACAACATACTTTCTCCAAAAGATGTTCGGTCACCTGTTGCAGCGGCGAACGTTTCAGCAAAGGTCTGTTCGCCTTGCCATAGTTCCGTCAAATTGAGCGAGAAGTACGGACTGGCCAGTGATCGCTTTGCGAGTTTTGAAGATAGTTATCACGGCCTGGCGGGACGAGCTGGTTCTGTTGAGGTTGCCAACTGTGCAAGTTGCCACGGGTTTCATGATATTCTCCCGTCAACTGATCCTGCATCCCGTATCAACAAAGCGAACCTTGCCACCACCTGTGGAAAATGCCATCCCGGCGCGAGCGAGAATTTCACCAAAGGTGAAGTCCATGTCATCGCAACAACAAAAGACGAAAGTCTTCTCTATTTCGTATCGACGTTTTACATTATCCTTATTGTCGTGACTATCGGTGGAATGGCGTTCCACAATTTCTTCGACTTTATCAAGAAGTCACGACAACAACTGGCATATCGTCGCGGACACATTCCGCGCCATCCGGCATCGCATCGGCTCTATCTCCGTATGACTTTGAATGAACGGATGCAGCATGGGTTGTTGCTGGTCAGCTTCGTCCTCCTGGTCTTTACCGGGTTTGCCCTCCGTTTTCCGGATGCATGGTGGGTCGTGTCCATCCGGGATTTAAGCCCGTGGATGTTCGATCTTCGCGGCATCGTCCATCGGATTTCCGGGGTTCTGTTGATCGCGGTAAGCCTTTATCATGTTTGGTATTTATTTGCTACGCCGCGAGGCAGACAACTTTTTCGCGACCTTCTCCCTTTCCGGAAGGATCTTTCGGATGCGATCGGCGTGATGAGGTTTAACCTCGGTCTCACAAAGAAGAAACCGCTCCTCGGACGGTTCAGCTATGTGGAGAAGAGCGAATACTGGGCATTGGTCTGGGGCACCATCGTTATGGCCGTAACAGGATTTATTCTCTGGTTCGACAACACCTTCCTGAATCTTCTCACAAAGCTTGGATGGGACGTGGCGCGAACGGTGCACTATTATGAAGCGTGGCTAGCCACGCTTGCGATCCTTGTGTGGCATCTCTATTTTGTCATCTTTAACCCCCACACCTATCCGATTAATCTTGCATTTTGGAAAGGAACGCTGACCGAAGAGGAGATGGAAGAGGAACATCCGCTTGAACTTGAAGCGTTGCGACAACAGTCAAACGAACACGCCGACAACCGTGCTACGCCCGCTGACAACCCGTTATGACAAGGAGGAAATGTAGAACATACCAGTTTCCCGGCATATCAGTGATCGCATCCATGTTCATGCTGGGTTCGCTGTTTGCCACCGCCGCGGCATTCGCCCAGGAAGATAGTGAATGCCTCATCTGTCATGAGGATAACACTCTCGAAGGGAAAAGAAATGGACGGACAATTTCCGTGTTCGTGAACGAAAAACAGTTCGCCGGGTCAGTCCACGGATCGGTTGGATGCGTCTCGTGTCATCTTGATCTTGCAGGAACAGAGCTTCCTCACGCGGAGGAAGTGGCGCGGGTTCAATGCGGGACGTGCCATTCCGCCGAAGAAGAAATGCACGCACGGTCTCTTCATGGAAAAGCGATTGAGAAGGGAGACGCACTGGCCCCCACTTGCCAGAATTGCCACGGTTCGCATGAGATTCTACCGGTGAAGAACCCTCAATCTGCTGTGGCGCCTTTGAGGATCCCGTTTGTTTGTGGTAAATGTCATGAGGAGGGAACACCTGTCCAAAAGCAACGGGTCATTCATCAGGATCATATCGTTGATAACTACTCCGAAAGCATCCATGGCGAGGGATTGCTTCGCAAAGGGCTGATAGTCGCGCCCAGTTGTGCATCGTGCCATACTGCGCACCTGATTTTGCCCCACACAGACAACGCCTCCTCGATTTCCAGAAATAATATTGCATCTACCTGCGCAAAATGTCATGCACAGATCGAGGAGGTTCATCGTAAGGTTATCAAGGGAGAGCTTTGGGAGAAGCAAGCACATGTGCTGCCGGCCTGCATCGATTGCCATCAACCACACAAAATCCGAAAAGTGTTTTATGACCAAGGTATGGCGGACAGCGACTGTATGCGATGTCATAGCGATCCGAATCTCAAGGCAACACGCGACGGACGATCACTTACGGTGAATGCGGAGGAAGTCTCTTTCTCCAAGCATGTCAAAACCGCCTGCAGCCAGTGTCACACGGGAGTTACCGCATCACGGAAACGACCGTGCGAGACCATCGATCAGAAGGTCGACTGTTCATCGTGTCACGCGGAGATAGGACGGGAGTACTTGAGCAGCATGCACGGCACGCTTCTTCTGAAGAACGACCCAAATGCGCCAACGTGCAAAGAGTGCCATGGTACACACAACGTCCGTGGCAAAACGGATCCACGATCGCCAACATTTGCAACGAACATTCCCCGTTTGTGTGCCACGTGCCATCAGGAGGGAAACAAAGCAGCGGTTCGATACAAAGGCGCCGAGCATGATATACTCGAACACTATACGGAAAGCATTCACGGCAAAGGCTTGATGAAAAGCGGACTTACCGTCACTGCCACATGCACCAACTGCCATACCGCCCATCGGGTTCTTCCGCACCAAAATGATTCGTCCAGCATCAGTAGAAAGAATATCCCGGAAACATGCGGTAGATGCCACCATGGGATACAGGAACAGTTCCAGTCCAGCGTCCATGCAACTAAGGTCGGGCACACCGAAAAGAGCCTTCCCGTTTGCAACGACTGCCACACGGCGCACACAATTCGACGTGCAGATGAAGAAGGCTTCAAGTTGAATATCATGTCCCAATGCGGGCGCTGTCACGAAGATATCGCAAAGACGTATTTCGATACCTACCATGGGAAGGTCTCACAGCTCGGGTATACGAAAACGGCGAAATGTTACGACTGTCACGGGGCGCATGATATCCTCCCCATCGCCGACCCCAAGTCGCATCTCAGCAGAGAAAACGTCGTCGCAACCTGCCAGAAGTGTCATCCCGGTGCAACGCGTCGCTTTGCGGGGTATCTAACGCATGCAACGCACCATGACCCGGAGAAGTACCCGTTTCTTTTTTGGACATTCTGGGGAATGACAGGACTGCTTCTCGGGACGTTTGCTTTTAGCGGCATTCACACGTTGATGTGGCTCCCTCGCGCTCTTCAGATGCGTCGTGAACGACGCGCCCGGGAGAAGAGCCAGGAATCTATTCAGAGTGAAGAATCAAATGAGTAAGGAAACGACGAACCAATCAAAAAGGGTCAACGGACACGCTGGCATAAAAAAACAGTTCCAGAGATTCTCTCGATTGAATCGGGCGCTTCATGCCCTCATGATCGTCAGCTTCATTAGCCTTGCACTCACCGGTATGTCATTGAAGTTCGCCTACACCGGTTGGGCTTCATTCCTCTCACGGCTCTTCGGTGGTTTTGAATCCGCCGGATACATCCACCGGCTAGCCGCAATCGTCATGATCGGGGTTTTTATCGTCCATATTATCGACCTGGTGAGGATGAAACGAAAAGAGTTTCTCTCGTGGCGCGCCCTCCTCTTTGGAAAACACACGATGCTGCTCAACAAAAGCGATTTGCGCGACTTGAGAGATTCCATCAAGTGGTTTGTTGGAAAAGGAGAGCGCCCCAAATACGGGAGGTGGACTTACTGGGAAAAATTTGATTACTTTGCGGTATTCTGGGGAATCGCGGTCATCGGATCAACAGGAATGATGTTGTGGTTCCCCGAATTGTTCACAAGGGTTTTCCCGGGGTGGGCAATCAATGTTGCCACGATCATCCATAGTGATGAGGCTCTGCTCGCGACCGGGTTCATCTTCACTGTCCATTTTTTCAACACCCACTTACGTCCCGAGAAATTCCCCATGGACATCGTTGTCTTTACCGGAAGGATGTCCGTTGAAGAATTTAGGGAAGACAAACCAAAAGAGTATGAAGCGCTTGTTGCAAGCGGTGAACTGGAGAAGTATCTTGTCGAGCCATATCCTCCCATTGTAATTCGAGCTGTTCGCACTTTTGGCTGGACGGCCTTGACGCTGGGATTCAGCATTGTTCTGGCGATTATTTATGCAATGCTTTTTGCGTATCGATAAATCGATGCGGGGCAAAATTCACGGGCTAGCAAATATCAAAGGATTTTCATGAAGAAGGTTTTTCCGAGTTCGTTTTACAACCTCGTAACGCTCATTGGTACTGCCATTGCATCCATCAGCTTCGGGCTTATTCTCTTTCTCGTTCTCCTGGAGTCTGTTTCAGCAAGCCCAAAGCCGTATATGGGAATTATCGCGTTTGTCATCTTACCTGCGATTATGATTGCCGGGCTCATTGTTCTCGTCCTCGGTATCATGCGGGAACACCGCCGGGAACGAGCAGGAAAGCCCCATGGTCTCCATCTACCGAAGGTGGATCTGAACAATCCCAAGCATCGTCGCGCAGCCGTTTTGTTCGGTGGAGGAACGATACTATTGTTGCTGCTCTCCGCGTTTGGAAGCTTCAAGGCCTACGAGGCCACCGATTCCGATACATTCTGTGGCGAGACGTGTCACACCGTCATGGAACCCGAGTTTACCGCATATCAATTTTCCCCTCATGCACGTGTTGGCTGCGTGCAGTGCCACATTGGTTCGGGAGCGGATTGGTTTGTGCGCTCAAAGATCTCCGGCTCGTATCAGGTGTATGCCGTTCTCTTTGACAAATACCCTCGACCAATTCCGACGCCGATTGAGAACCTCCGTCCGGCGCAGGAAACGTGCGAGCAGTGCCATTGGCCAAAGCATTTTTTCAACGAAAAACTTCACACCAACAAGTATTTTCTCTCAGATGAAGGCAATACCAAGTGGGAATTAGATCTGTTGATGAAAATTGGCGGGGGCAATGTTGAAGCAGGGCCCACGTCCGGCATCCACTGGCATATGAATATCGCTCACGAGGTCAAGTACATTGCGGTCGATACACGACGCCAGGTTATTCCGTGGGTGAGCTCAAGAACTCCCGACGGGGTCGAAACGATTTATCGCAGTACCGAAAACGATATCCCTGAAGACTCGCTCAAAAAGTCTTTCACCCGTCGCATGGATTGTCTCGATTGCCATAACCGACCATCCCACATCTATAATCCCCCAGCACCTTCGGTCAATCATGTCATGGCTTTAGGCTGGATAGATCCGACTCTCCCCGACGTGAAAAGCGTGAGTGTGCAGGCATTGAATACAGACTACTCGACAAAACAGGGAGGTCTGGACAGCATTCGGCTGTTCATCAAGGATTATTACGAATCAACCTATCCCGATGTCGCGTCTTCTCGTCCCATTGCCATCGATAGCGTGGTGACAAACGTGCAACGAATCTACAGCCGGAATTTCTTCCCCGAAATGAAGGTCAGCTGGAAAAAATTTCCCGACAACATCGGGCATATGTATTATCCCGGTTGCTTCCGCTGCCACGATGGAAAACATGTGAGCGACGACGGCAAGGTTCTCTCGAGGGACTGCAACACATGCCATACCATCCTGGCACAACATTTTGAAAATGATTCGCTTCGTATATCACTGGGCGGCGTCGCCTACCAACACCCTGTCGATATTGGTGATTCATGGAAAGAAATGAACTGTAGTGACTGTCATAATTCACAATAGCTGAGTGTTTCAATGAATGACACCGTAGCAACCGGTAATGATCAAGGGAAAAGAGACTTCCTCAAGTATGCTCTCGGGGGAACGCTCCTTGCGTGGGTGGTTTCGGTAGTATATCCGCTTATCGCCTACCTGAAGCCACCAAAACAGGCGGAGGTGGAGGTAAGTAGTGTAAAAGTTGGGAAGATTGTGGACATCCCAAAAGATAGTGGGCAAATCGTGAAGTTTGGAACAAAGCCAGTTATTTTGGTGCGGAAAGCCGACGGTGAGCTTCGGGCATTTTCAGCTACCTGCACTCATCTCGACTGCACAGTTCAGTTCCGGTCAGACATGGAAGTCATTTGGTGCGCATGCCACAACGGGAAGTATGATCTAAACGGCCGGAACATCTCAGGCCCACCCCCCCGTCCTCTTGAAGAATTCCGTGTGATGGTTCAAAATGATGATGTCATAATCTCGAAAAACGTATGAAAAACAGAATCAATACTCTCTACAAGTGGATTGATGACCGGGTTCATCTCCGTGACCTGGTTGAATTCATGGGAAAGAAATATGTTCCCATTCATGAACACTCCATATGGTATTATTTCGGAGGAGTCTCCCTCTTCCTCTTCATTATCCAAGTCGTCACCGGTATTCTACTACTTCTCTACTATAAGGGAAGCGAGGAACTTGCGTTTGAGAGTATTCAGTTTATCATGTCAAAGGTGGAATTTGGTTGGCTGATCCGGTCAATTCATAGCTGGGCAGCAAATCTGTTCGTTGGTGCGGCTGTTATTCACATGTTCAGCGTCTATTTTACCAAAGCTTATCGCAAACCCCGTGAAATCACCTGGCTGACAGGGATGTTTATGCTATTTCTCGGTATGGGGTTCGGCTTCAGCGGCTATCTCCTCCCCTGGAACGAGTTGGCTTTTTTTGCCACTAAGGTCGGAACAGACATCCCAGTAATCGGAAAACCGATCATGATCTTGATGAGGGGGGGAGAAGATGTTACGGGGGCCACTCTTTCGAGGATGTTCGGGTTTCACGTTGCAATATTCCCCGGGCTTTTTGTCTTGTTCCTTAGCATTCATCTTCTCCTCGTGCAGCGGCAAGGAATGAGCGAGCCGATCGAATTTGAAGACTCCCCGCCCGACGGGTCTCAACGCACCATGCCGTTCTTCCCCAATTTTCTGCTCCGGGATCTTCTCTTATGGCTTCTGATTCTGAATGTCCTGGCGGTGTTGGCGGTTCTTTTTCCCTGGGAATTGGGACAAAAGGCGGACCTTTTTGCCTCAGCTCCCGTCGGTATAAAGCCGGAATGGTATTTCCTGTTCATGTTTCAAACCCTCAAATATATCCCCGCTCAAGTTTTCTTTATTGACGGCGAAGTCCTGGGGGTTCTGTTGTTTGGTTTCGCCGGTCTCTTATGGATGATCGTTCCTTTTTGGGACCGCAAAAGTTCCGCCGGCCAGCAGAATCGGCTGGTCAACTATGTTGGGATTTTCGTTGTGCTCTATATTCTATTGTTTACAATCCTGGGATACATCGCATGAAAAAAATGTGGAGCTGTCGTATTATCCTTTTTACCTTCCTCCTCACAGTTTTTGAACAACAGGTTGCAAGCACACAGGATCAATGCCTGGTGTGCCATGAGGCAATAGAAGACAAGAATGCCGCGCTCTTTAAAGGAGACGTGCATTTTGCAAATGGCCTCACGTGCGCGAGCTGTCACGGAGGCGATGCAACAAAAGAAGATGCGGAAGAATCGATGAGCAAGAATGCGGGATTCATGGGAGTTCCATCAGGAAATGCAATCTCGTCGGTTTGTTCAAATTGTCACTCCAGCGCAACGGTCATGGTGAAAAAGTACAATTCCTTGCTACCTCTTGATCAAATGTCCTCCTTAACATCAAGTGTCCATGGAGAATCCTCGACTAAGGGAGGTCAGAGAATAGCCCAGTGTACTTCATGCCATGGGGCACATGGGATCGTTTCGAAAAATAATCGCTCTTCTTCCGTACACCCTTTGAATGTTCCGGCGACATGCGCGAAATGTCATTCAAGTGCCCAATATCTGCGCGATTACAACCCGGCCCTCCCCGTAGATCAGCTCGACAAATACCGGACAAGCGTGCACGGAAAGCAAAACGCTAAAGGTGATGCAAGCGTCGCTGAGTGTGCGAGTTGTCACGGAAGCCATGACATTCTCCCGGCAGCGGATGTTCGTTCACGGGTGTACGCGACGACTTTGCCGAAGACCTGTGGATCCTGCCATTCGAATACGAACCTAATGAGGAAATATGCACTCCCTTCCGATCAACTTGAGAAATACTCTCGCAGCGTCCACGGAATTGCGTTACTGGAAAAGAAAGACCTCGGAGCGCCGGCCTGCAATGATTGTCATGGAAATCACGGCGCCGTGCCACCAGGGGTCGAATCAATTTCAAGAGTGTGCGGAACTTGCCACGCCCTCAACGCAGAGCTTTTCTCTGCGAGCCCGCATAAGAAGGCTTTCGATCAACGCAAGCTTCCCGAATGCGAAACATGTCACAGCCATCATGATGTTGTCGCTGCAACAGACAAACTTCTAGGTGTAGGCAAAGGGGCGGTGTGCGCATGGTGTCACACTCCTGAGAAGGCTCCTAAGGGATTCGAGGTCGCTCGAACAATGCGATTACTCGTGGACAGTTTGCAGGCGTCAGAAAATCATGCGGTGCTACGCGTCGAAGAAGCAGAACAAAAAGGGATGGAAGTCGGTGAGGCAAGATTCAAGTTACGCGAGATCCGCCAGGCTCGATTGGAATCACGAACGAATGTCCATTCGTTCAATGAAAGCCAGT
Organism: Ignavibacteria bacterium; assembly: GCA_003251275.1. Classification (GTDB taxonomy): domain Bacteria; phylum Bacteroidota; class Ignavibacteria; order UBA10030; family UBA6906; genus SZUA-287. The sequence goes on along the minus strand of QKGJ01000003.1, from coordinate 17,162 downwards.
TTCGCGAGGTCGCGGAACGGGGTCTCGCCGTATCCACGGTGGTCTCCGAGGAGGCCACGCAGGCAATCGACCAGTACTATTTCAGGCGCTGGGGATTGCTGATCGCTTCTCTGATTATCACGAGCCTCGCGATATCTCTCTATGCATTTATTCGGCGCATCGAGAAGCAGCAAGCTTCACGAGCTCGATCCTGAAGCTCAGCATTTTTTCGCACGCGCTTTTGCAAAATTAGGAATCAAGAATCGCAAAACGAGGAAAGAGACCGCGAGATCCAAAAATCCTCCTGCCCAACCTCTGCCTGCCCTCTGTCTTTGTTTGGAAATGTACATTGGGTAGTTGGCACGATTGTTGGAGTTTTCCACAAAACCAAGGACGAAGGCGCAACCATGAACGAGCAGGTCAACTCAACAATGAGCAAGGTTGTCTTCCTTGCACAGTTGTTCAGTGTATTGTTTATCTGGGTCTTTGTCTGCGTGATTACCGTCTGGATTGTCAATCTGATCCAACTCTCTCTTGAGCTCAATGATGCCCCTGGTGCCTCAGTCGGTATCAGTATCGTCGCCATCCCTGTATTCATTACGTTGGCCAGTGTGTTGACGTATGTATTTGTCGGTCTGCAACGAGAAAAATCTCCCACCTCAACGACAGAGGAGAAGTAATATGCGCATTATCGTCTTCGGGTTTTCCATGGTTTTTCTCACTGCTGGAACATTGATCGCGCAAGAGATCGAACTGCCAACAGATCCCCTGAATGGCCGTATTACCTTCGAAGAAAAAAAATGTATTGCCTGCCATGCAGTGGGAGGCTTTGGAGGGACAGCCGGTCCGGATTTGAGCCGTGATCAGTACTTTGGCAGCAGCATTGAGCTGGCGACTATTATCTGGAACCATTCGCCACAGATGAACCGGAAGTTCAGGCAGCTTCGAATGGACCGACCGAAACTCACGGAAGCCGAGATGTTGGACCTTCTGGGATTCCTTTATTATCTAAGATACCTCGGCGAACCAGGAAGTGTGGCAAACGGAAAAAGCCTTCTCGCCTCCAAAGGTTGTATGGGATGTCATAGTAATGGAGGAGAAGGAGGCACGATCGGACCGGATTTCAAGAAAATTCAGAAATATTCGGCTCCGCTCTATCTTGTCCAGGCTATGTGGAATCACGGTCCTGCGATGCAAGAGCAGATTCGAAAAGGAAAGATGAACTATCCCATTCTCTCGGGACAGGATATCGTCGACATTGCGTCGTATTTGCGCCAAGCGAGTACGGCCGACGTTGAAGTTCGTTTGTCGATAGGTAATCCAAAAAACGGCCGCGTTCTCTTTACTGAAAAACACTGCTCCGATTGCCATGTCGGGGAGGGAAAACGAAAGCGCATTGAAGCCGGCCTCATTAAAATCGACTTGAAGAAGGGCGTCACGGAAGTTGCCGGAGCAATGTGGAACCACGGTGAGGCTATGCTTGAGTACATGCAGGGAGCGTCTATTGAATGGCCGCAGTTCAAAAAGAACGAGATGGCTGATATTATTGCTTATATCTATTTCCTCGGCTTCGAGGACCTGCCTGGAAACCCAACAAAGGGTGAACGTGTGTTTTCAGAAAAAGGATGCAACAGCTGTCACGCGAAAGGGGGTAAGGGAAAAGGACCAGATCTTGGATCCATAAAGAAAATAACATCTCCTGTCAGGATGATTCAATTGATGTGGAATCATGCAGGAGAGATGGAGGATCTTCTCATTACGCAGAACAAACGGTGGCCGGTGCTTACCACCAATGAAATGCGCGACCTCTACGGCTATCTCCGGAACAAAGACTAACACTTTACAAGAACCAGAGAGTCTCATTCCATGCCGAAGCTTCGGCCAACCACAAGAAAATTGGTTCTGCTCGGTACCATCGGTGGCATCATTCTGATCGCTGGGTACTTCAAGGTTTTCCTTCACAGCGATCTACGCCAGCCCATTCAATATAATCACAAAATCCATATTGAGTCCGCGGGAATGACATGTGTGGACTGCCACGAGTCAGTTCTTGTTTCGGCGTCCGCGACCATCCCACGGCTTGAAATCTGCACAAGCTGCCATTCGGGCGAACCGATTTCCGATTCTCCGGAAGAACCAAAACTCCTCAAGTTTGTTGCGGACGGAAATGAGATTCCATGGCAGCGCGTGTATAGCGTTCCGGATCATGTGTACTTTTCGCATCAGCGGCATGTGACGGATGGCAGAATCGAATGTGCCACGTGCCATGGAAACATCCCTGATTTTACTCAACCAGTCACCTCGACTTTCATGCCTGTGATGATGGAGAGTTGTATGGATTGCCATCGCTTGAACGGTGTGACAAACGACTGTCTAGCGTGTCATCGATGAGGACGATATTCTAATGGAGATTAAACGACGTGAATTCCTGAGATTGTTCGGCGGCCTCTCCGGCAGTTTCCTCTTCGTCGGCTGTGGACTGGACGATGTTCTCGATATTCCTCAGTCGATGATCGAACAAGCCAGAAGAGGTCCCGGCATCGAGACATGGCAAAATACAATCTGCGGCCTCTGTCCCGCAGGCTGCGGGACCCGCGTGCGCTTGATCGATGACATTCCTGTTTCAGTGAAGGGGAACCCGGTTTACCCGATCAACAGAGGAGGTATGTGTCCGCTTGGCCTCAATGCCCTTCATTCTTTGTATCATCCGGACCGACTCAAAGGACCTGTGCAAAGGAAAGGCACTCCCGACCACGCCACTTGGGAATCCATCTCATGGGAAAATGCGCTCAGTCAAATCGCAGAACGACTTGTAGAGTTGCGTGTCGCAGGAAAGCCGCATCAGGTTGCGTTCCTCGGACATGAAGAAAACGGATTACTGAAACAACATTTTGCCAGGTTCATGCAGGCCTATGGATCTCCGAACTACTTCCAGTTTGCTCCATCCCAAAACACGGTTACCCCCTATTCTCTTCTCCAGGGCCACTTGACATTGCCGGCCTATGATTTTCTCAATGCAAGGCTCATCGTGAGCTTTGGCTCAAATTTCCTTGAAGAGGGTTCTTCTCCCGTGTACTACACTAAAGTGTACAGCCATCACGAGGAACAACAAACCCGGTATGTCCAAATCGAGTCTCGTCACAGTCTAACGGCTTCCAACGCCGACCAGTGGATTCCAATTCGACCTGGTACATACGGAGCACTGGCACTCGGCCTCTCCTATGTGTTGATTCGTGAGGAACTGTACGACCGTGAGTTCGTGCGATCAAAGACGTTTGGTTTTGAAGACAGAGTTGACAGTTCTGGGGTTCGGCATGTAGGATTCAAGAACATGGTGCTCGGGAATTATTACCCTGAAAGAGTTGAAGAACTAACCGGTGTACCCAGTCCTGTTATCCTACAACTCGGTCGTGAATTGGGCAATGCTCATCCTGCACTAGTGGTTGGCGACCAAGGGGCCATTGACAATACAAATGGCACGTTTTCCACAATGGCTATTCATAGCCTGAATGCCCTTCTCGGTAATTTTGAACGCGAAGGTGGAATTTTCTTCGTAGATGATCCTCCATTTTCCAGATTCGAGCCCGTTCAATCAGATGTCGTGGCGCGGGATGGATTGAAGCAGTCTCCGATAGGCATATCAGAAGGGGACGTCTACCCGTTCACACGCTTTTCAATTGAAGCCTTCACGAAAAACGTGCTTTCGGAGACTCCCTATCCTCTTAGTGTTTTGTTCATCCGCGGAGGAAATCCTTTGTTCGAGTCACTGAATCGGAGTAAACTTGCGGAGGCACTTAAGAAGATTCCTCTCGTTGTCAGCTTTGATTCGATTCTGAGTGAAACCAGCGAATTCGCCCATCTGATTCTCCCGGAACATCATTTCATGGAAAGGTGGGATGCAATCTCTGCCGTCGATTCAATACCCTTTGCTCATGTCGGCATACAGCATCCAGTCGTTCAGCCCTTCCATGACACCAAACAGGTTGGCGACGTGTTAATCGGTCTCGCCCAACAAGTCGGAGGAGTTGTCGGGAAAGCCTTTCCTTTTTCCAACTATGAAGAAGAATTGAAATTTGCAATGGAGGGGGTCTATAAGTCAGGAACGGGAGCGATTGCAGCGGGAGGTGCAGGCTCGCTCTGGATACAATACTTACAACAACGCGGGTGGCAAATCGGTCGATATTCATCGTTTGACGAATTCTGGGATCGTTTGGTCGGGCAAGGCGGATGGTGGAATCCGATCCGGAAGAGAAAAAACTGGGATGTAGTTTTCAAAACGCCTTCGAAGAAATTCGAATTTTTTTCTCAGACTCTTAAGAAGGCTCTTGATAACCTAACAAATCAAAGCGGAGGCGAAAGCGGCACCGCGCAGAATTACGAACGTGTATTGAACCGGCTGAATATTTCAGCACGTGGAGATACTGTCTTCTTACCACATCACGAACCTATACCGCACGAACCCGACATGCTGTTTCACCTCGTCACCTTCCGCGTTCTTCCGGTGAGGGACGGGCAGGGAGCAGCTCTGCCTATGATGCAAGAATTGTTTGGCCATTCGGCGAATCGTCATTGGGAGTCGTGGGCTGAGATTCATCCGGAGACGGCTGCGATTAATAATATCAGCGATGGAGACTGGGTTCTGATCTCATCGGTGGTGGGAAGTCTGAGGCTGCGGGCAAAGATCACTGAAGGAATCATGCCCAGTGTCGTCGCCATCCCATTCGGTCTCGGACACACCTCCCTTGGACGCTATGCGAAGGGACACGGGGTAAACCCCAATACGATCATGAGGAATCTATATGATCAGTTGAACGGGAAACCAGCTCTACAGGCAACGAAAGTAAAGATCGCTCGAGCAACATAGGAGGAGGAAATTCCAACAATGCCGAAGTGGGCCATGGTAATCGATTTAGACAAGTGCACCGGGTGCGATGCATGTGCAGTCGCGTGTAAGATGGAGAACAACGTACCGATTGCTGATCCAGCCGAGGCGCAAAGCGGCCGCGCGATGTTCTGGATGGACATGATGACGACCACTGAAGGAGCGTTCCCGAATACCGTTACGAAACGAGTCCCGAAGCCCTGCTTCCACTGTGATGATCCGCCGTGCACGCTCGTTTGTCCGGTTGGGGCCACCTATCGAAATCCGGAGGGACTTGTCGCACAGATCTACCACCGCTGCATCGGATGTCGGTATTGTATGGCTGCGTGTCCGTTTACCGCGAAAGTATACAATTGGTATGATCCGAAGTGGATTGACGGCGCAGAAGTTGGAAACCCGGACGTTTCCCGTCGGATGGTTGGCGTTGTCGAAAAGTGTTCTTTCTGTTCCCATCGGCTTATGAGTGTGAAGGAAACTGCCCACCGCGAAGATCGGCCGATCATGGATGGGGAATATGTTCCTGCTTGTGCTGAAAGTTGTCCGGCCGAGGCCATTGTTTTTGGGGATATTGAGAACGAGGAAAGCAGGGTCTATCGACTTTCCCGGTCATACCGTGTGATGCGCTATGGAGAGGACCTCGGCGTGAAGCCCAAAGTCTATTATCTTTCTCGCAGAACTGAAACATGAAACCAGAAAACATCGAACTAGCCGACAAAGATGAAACCCTGTTCCGGCCGATTTACCACACAGGAACCGGGTTTTACGTGACCCTTGGAATTCTGGGTCTGATTCTTCTTTGGGCTTTGTATATGTACGTCATGCAAGTCCGGTTTGGGCTGGGTATGACAGGGATGAATCAACCTGTCACGTGGGGATTCTACATTGTGAACTTTGTGTTCTTTATCGGAATTAGTCATGCGGGGACCCTCATCTCAGCAATTCTCCGGCTCTCGAAGGCAGAGTGGCGGCGGCCGATTACGCGTATGGCCGAGGTCATCACGGCTATTGTCCTTGCCATTGGTGGTCTTCATCCCATCCTTGACCTTGGCAGACCGGACCGTATGATGAATCTCCTCGAAGCTGGTCGTCTACAGTCACCATTGCTGTGGGATGTCACAAGCATTACTGCCTACTTCACGGCCAGTACTGTCTATCTCTATCTTCCAATGATTCCCGATATCGCTCGGATACGTGATCGCGGCGGGAAATTCAAGTGGCTTTATGCATTCATGGCATGGGGATGGCAAGGAACAGAAAAACAGAAACGGGTACTAAATCGTGCTATCAACATCCTGATGGTTATGGTGATCCCAATTGCGATCTCTGTTCACACCGTGATTTCATACATTTTCTCGATGACGCTCCAACCAGGCTGGCATAGTACGATTTTTGGTCCCTATTTCGTCGTGGGGGCGATCTTTTCGGGAATTGCAGCTCTGTTAATTGTTATGATTGCTTTCCGAAAAGTCTATCACTTCGAGAACTATCTGAAAGAGATTCACTTTCAGTACCTCAGCACTCTTCTCCTGATTATGTCGCTCATTTGGTCTTATTTCACATTTTCGGAATATTTGACTGGTGTTTTCGGAGCAGAGCCTCATGAGATGCATATCATTCTTTACAAGTTCACGGGACCTTTCGCCTTCTATTTTTGGGGAATGATTCTCTGCAATTTCCTCGTCCCCGTCATCATCATCAGCTTCAAGAAGCTGAGAACGATTACTGGAATTTTTATTGCGTCCGTCGCTGTGGTTATCGGCATGTGGCTTGAGCGGTTTATTATTGTAGTTCCTTCTTTGGCAAATCCTCGTCTTGATGTTCCGATCGGGATTTATGTCCCAACGGTACTCGAGTGGGCACTCTTCGCAGGTGGGTTAGCTGTTTTTGTTATGGGGTTTATGATTTTTTCGAAATTCTTCCCTCTGATTTCCGTTTGGGAAATCGAAGAAGGACGTACGCACGGACGGAAAGAAGTTGAAAACCGGATTGAGAGCTATCTCCCAGGATCGTCATAAATCACGGACGGGAACTTAATAACTCTGGCGAGAATTAAACTAACAACAACCAATAATCAAAGAGGATAATTATGCGTTTTACAGTTGCAGTTTGTTTAAGTGTGGTTCTTCTGACTTCCCTCGCGATGTCCCAGAACAAGTACACCGGAGTAAAATTTTGTGCAGCGTGTCATAAGTCCGGAAAAGGTGGCACTGCTTACGCAGTCTGGCAAAAAACTGCACACGCCAAAGCCTTTGAGACACTGAAGAGCGCCAAAGCAAAGCAAGTCGCAAAAGAGCGAGGTCTGAAAACCGCGCCGCATGAAAGTGTTGAGTGCTTAAGATGCCACGTCGCTGACGGTGGAACAGGAGAGAACATCGAGAAAACATACAAGATGGAGGAGGGAGTAAGCTGCGAAGTTTGTCATGGCGCGGCATCTGGTTATAAAGTACTTCACAGCAAACCTAACAGCCTCGAAAAGGCGAAAGCTGCTGGACTCATCGAGGGTGATATGACAGGAAAAAGTTGCGAAAAATGCCACAACGCCGAAAGCCCGTCACACAAAGAATTCAAATTCAAAGAAATGTGGGCGAAGATCGAGCACTCAGGCAAAGAAAAGAAATAGTCCGAATTGGGTGAAACCTGTGGGTCATCGAGTTGACCCAGCGGATATTGTTTATTGAGCCGTTCGAGTTGGGAAGTGTGCAGCCCGGGCGGCTTAATTTGTTTTCTCGCCATCCTCTTGGAGGATTGCTGTAACTTCACTAGCTCACATCTTTAGAGGCAATGTTCCGTGCACCAGCATATCATCATCGAGCCGTTCAAGATCAAGACCGTCGAACCAATTACCATGTCGACGGAGAAACAAAGGCTGGAGTGGTTGCGCAAGGCTCATTACAATCCGTTTCTTCTCACCTCCGACCAGGTGATCATTGATCTGCTCACCGACAGCGGCACTTCCGCGATGAGCACTGCCCAATGGTCTGCAATGATGTCGGGTGATGAATCTTATGCCGGCGCTCGCAGTTGGAAGAAGCTTGAGCACGTCATTCACGACCTCACCGGATATCCTCATATCCTTCCGACACATCAAGGACGCGCTGCGGAACGAATTCTTTACAGTCTCCTCGGTGGCAAAGGAAAGGTATTCATCAGCAACACGCACTTCGATACGACTCGCGCCAACATAGAATTCTCTGGCGCGAAGGCAATCGACTGCCCGATTGAGCAAGCGCTTCACCCTTCGGTACGCCATCCGTTTAAGGGGAATATGGATATTAGCAGGCTTGAGAAACTGATTCGAGAACATGGTGCGAAAAACGTTGGCGCGGTGATCATGACCGTCACGAACAACACTGGTGGCGGACAGCCAGTAAGCATGGAAAACATGAAAGCCGTTTCGGCTCTCTGCAAAGAAAACAAGATTCTCTTTGTCATCGATGCGTGTCGCATCGCCGAGAACGCGTACTTTGTCAATCACCGGGAGACAGGGTTCGAAGGCAAATCATACAAGGAAATCGCACAGGAGATGTTCTCTCTCGCCGATGGCTGCGTGATGAGTGCAAAGAAAGATGGGCTCGTAAACATCGGGGGGTTCCTCGCGTTGCGGGACAATGAGCTTTCGGATGCATGCACAAACCTCCTGATCATCACCGAGGGATTCACCACATACGGCGGACTCGCGGGACGCGATATGGAAGCGATCGCTGTCGGATTGGAAGAGGTCTTCGACAGGGATTATCTGCGCTACAGAATCCGCAGTACGGAATACCTGGGCGAGAAGATTCAGGAGTACGGCATCCCCATCATGCTGCCGATCGGGGGGCACGCAGTCTATGTAGATGCAAAAGGGCTGTACAAACACATTCCTGTTGAGCAATATCCTGGACAGGCATTAGTCTGTGCGCTGTACCGTATTGGCGGTGTTCGTTGTGTCGAGGTGGGTTCGGTGATGTTTGGAACATATGACGAAAGGGGAACGCTTATCCCTGCACCGATGGAACTTGTGCGGCTTGCTATTCCCCGCCGCGTTTACACACAGAGCCACGTGGACTATGTGGTGGAAGTGTTCCAGGAGATCGCCGCTCACGCGCGCGAAACGAAAGGGATGCGGATTACACACGAGCCGAAGTTCCTAAGGCACTTCACTGCACATTTTGAGCCGGTTCCATGAAGCTGGTCTTGTTTTCAAATGACTCCAATGGAGAGCTATCACTATGTGCGTGTTTGTATTAGAGGCGGGAAAGAACTTATTCTAACATGTCTTCTCTCTCCTAAAATCGATGTTCTAATCAGCCAGTTAAGTGGGGTTCCAATTGAACGGAGGAAGCGCGGATTTTGCACAATCAAATGCAAGTAGAACAACAATCCCGCCTGTCCACCAGGGCTAGTTAGCCCCCGTTAGCTATACGGGGTCATGCAAGACATTCGACTGGCCTTTCTTTTTTCACCGCTGCAACTTGTTTTCCCATCCTTTGGAATCCAACAACCCTAAATCAGACAGAATCCTCTAGATTGTGGGCAATTACAAGTCTTTTTGATGGTATTCCCTGTGGCATGATATTTCGTTGGAAAGACGGTGCTGTGTCCCGGCAAATCTCCTAGGGACAGATTCTTGATTCGCATCTCTCGAAGGAAAACAATGAAACGGAATAAGGTCACGATCGACGGCAATGAAGCTGCCGCGTATGTCGCACACAAACTCAACGAAGTCATCGCAATTTATCCCATCACTCCCTCCTCCAACATGGGAGAATGGGCGGACGAATGGTCGTCGCAGGGAAGAAAAAATCTCTGGGGAACCATCCCGTCGGTGACGGAAATGCAAAGTGAAGGCGGAGCAGCCGGAGCGATACACGGAGCGCTGCAGACCGGCGCCCTCTCCACAACGTTTACTGCGTCGCAGGGATTGCTCCTGATGATTCCTAATATGTTCAAGATTGCCGGTGAGCTTACCTCAACGGTGTTTCACGTGTCGGCTCGTTCGGTTGCGGCGCAGGCTCTCTCCATCTTCGGCGATCATAGCGACGTGATGGCTGCACGATCAACAGGTTTCGGCATGCTTGCCTCCAACTCTGTTCAAGAGGTAATGGACTTTGCATTGATAGCGCAAGCCGCAACGCTCGAAGCGCGGGTTCCGATCGTTCACTTCTTCGATGGATTCCGTACTTCACACGAGGTAATGAAGATCGAAGAACTGACCGACGACGATATACGTGCAATGATCGATGATGAGCTGATCCGCGGACATCGCTCCCGGGCCCTGTCGCCGGATCATCCCGTTGTACGCGGCACCGCGCAAAATCCGGATGTGTTCTTTCAGGCGCGAGAAACAGTGAACCCGTATTACGCTGCATTCCCCGCGATCATGCAGAAAGCAATGGATCGATTCGCCAAACAAGTGGGACGGCAGTACAAGTTGTACGAATACACAGGCGCCCCCGATGCGGAGCGCGTTATCGTCATTATGGGCTCCGGCGCGGAGGCTGTTGAAGAGACAGTCGATCATCTCGATAAAAAAGGAGAAAAGGTCGGACTGCTTAAGGTCCACATGTTCAGGCCATTTTCGGCTTCGCACTTCGTGAAGGCGCTTCCCCCGAGCACAAAGACAATCGCAGTCCTGGATCGTACGAAGGAACCCGGAGCAACAGGTGAGCCGCTCTATATGGATGTCAGCACTTCGATTACCGAGACGTTTATCGACGGTTCGCTTCATTTGAACGGCTTCCCGAAAATCATCGGCGGACGCTATGGACTTTCCTCCAAGGAATTCACTCCTGCCATGGTCAAAGGCGTCTTTGACATGATGAAGCAGGAGAAGCCGAAGAACCATTTCACCGTCGGTATTAACGACGATGTCACGCACACGAGTGTGGAGTTCGACCCGGCATTCAGCACGGAGCCGGATGACGTGATTCGTGCAATGTTCTACGGCCTCGGCGCCGACGGCACTGTGGGCGCAAACAAGAACTCAATCAAGATTATTGGAGAGGATACTGATTTCTTTGCCCAGGGGTACTTCGTCTATGACTCGAAGAAATCCGGGTCCACTACGGTATCGCACCTCCGCTTTGGTCCACGACCGATTCATTCCACTTATCTCGTCGATTCGGCCAATTTTGTTGCATGTCATCAATGGTTCTTTCTTGAGAAGTTCGATGTTCTTAAGACCGCCGTTCCCGGATCAACGTTCCTCCTGAACAGCTACTTCGGCGCAGACAAAGTCTGGGAGGAACTGCCTCGGCATATACAGGAACAAATCATCAAAAAGAAGATCAAACTATACGTGATCGATGCCTACAAAGTGGCGCAGGCGACAGGCATGGGGGGTCGTATTAACACGATCATGCAGACCTGCTTCTTTGCAATCTCCGGTGTCCTGCCACGCGAAAAGGCAATCGAGGCAATTAAGAATGCTATCAAAAAGACGTACGGAAAAAAGGGAGACAAGATCGTCCAACAGAATTTTGATGCGGTCGATCAGACTCTTGCAAACCTCTTCGAGGTGAAAGTGCCGGCAATGGTGACAAGCAAGATCGAGATGCCGCCGGTTGTTTCGGAAAACGCACCAGAGTTCGTGCAGAAGGTGACCGCCGGAATGATCGCGGGCTTTGGGGATGCGCTTCCCGTCAGCGCCATGCCTGCCGACGGAACCTATCCCACGGGTACGGCACAATGGGAAAAAAGAAACATTGCTCTCGAGATCCCTATCTGGGACGAGAGCATTTGTATCCAGTGCAACAAGTGCGCAATCGTTTGTCCACACGCAACAATTCGCATCAAAGTGTATGATGGTGAAACGTTGAAGAATGCGCCTGCAGGTTTCAAGTCCATGGACTACAAGGCGGCAGAATACAAAGGGATGAAGTATACGGTGCAGGTTGCCCCTGAGGATTGCACAGGATGTGGCATCTGCGTTGACATCTGCCCGGCCAAAAACAAATCTGAAACTCGCCTCAAGGCGATCAACATGGAAGCGCAGCCCCCTCTCAGAGAACGGGAACGGAGCTATTACGAATACTTCCTCAGCCTTCCCGAAATTGATCGTCGCACAGTCAAGGTAGATTCTGTGAAAGGTTCTCAGTTCCTCCAGCCGCTCTTTGAGTATTCAGGCGCGTGTCTTGGATGCGGCGAAACGCCGTATGTGAAGCTGGCCAGTCAGTTGTTTGGTGACCGGATGATCGTTGCAAACGCAACAGGGTGCTCTTCAATTTACGGTGGAAACCTTCCCACCACTCCCTGGACGGTGAATCCGGAGGGGCGCGGACCGGCGTGGTCGAATTCTCTTTTTGAAGACAACGCGGAGTTCGGTCTTGGTATGCGCCTCGCTGTGGACAAGCATACAGCAATGGCCCGGGAGATGCTAACCCAACTTGCTCCGCAAGTAGGCGATGAGCTCGCACGCGCGATTCTCAATGCCGACCAATCTGATGAAGCCGGTATTTATGAACAGCGCGTATGGGTCGAACAACTTAAGAAGAAACTCAAGCCAATGAACGATCCTGTTGCCCGGAATCTTCTCAGCCTTGCAGACAACCTGGTGAAAAGAAGCGTCTGGATCATGGGCGGCGATGGATGGGCTTACGATATCGGCTTCGGCGGACTCGATCACGTGCTCGCATCCGGGAAGAACGTGAACATCCTCGTGCTCGATACGGAAGTCTACTCCAACACTGGCGGACAGATGTCCAAAGCAACACCGCGATCAGCTGTTGCAAAGTTTGCTGCTGGAGGAAAGCCGCTCGCGAAGAAGGACCTGGGACTCATTGCCATGACGTACGGAAATGTCTATGTTGCACAGATAGCGATGGGTTACAACGACACGCAGACGGTCCGTGCGTTCATGGAAGCTGAGGCATATGATGGCCCGTCGTTGATCATCGCGTACAGCCATTGCATTGCGCACGGCATCAACATGACGAAAGGAATGAGCAACCAGAAGGCGGCAGTGGAATGCGGTCACTGGCCGATCTACCGGTTCAACCCGACGCTGGTCGGGCAGGGGAAGAATCCATTTGTGCTGGATTCGAAAGAGCCAAAGATCAAGTTTGAGCAATACGCATCGATGGAAGCGCGGTTCAAAATGCTTACGAAAAGTCATCCCGAACAGGCAAAGAAGCTTTCTGCGCTCGCACAGGAAGACACGCAAAAAAGATGGAAAGTGCTGGAGCGCCTTGCAAAAGCAGACACTGGCACGGACGTGAAGAAGGTGATCGAACAATCGCATGCACCACAGGAACACTAGGAGAATATCATGGACTTAAAGACTTCATACCTCGGAATGCAGTTGAAGAATCCGATCGTTCCCTCGGCGAGCCCGCTTTCACACAATGTGGACAGCATGAAACGTCTCGAAGACGCAGGCGCATCAGCGATTGTTATGTACTCCCTTTTTGAAGAACAAATCGCACACGAAGCGGAAGAGTTGGACCACTATCTCGCATACGGAACGGAGAGTTTTGCCGAATCGCTCACCTATTTTCCCGAGGCGGCTGAATACAATGTCGGGCCGGATGAGTACGTTGACCTTGTCCGCAAAGCTAAAGAGGCATTGTCGATTCCGGTCATCGGTAGTCTGAACGGAATTACTTCAGGAGGATGGATCGACTATGCAAAGAAGATACAGGAAGCGGGTGCCGATGCGCTTGAGTTGAATGTCTACTATATACCGACGGATCCGAATCTTTCCGGCACCGACGTAGAAGACCGATATCTCGAAGTCCTTCATGCAGTCAAACGCTCCGTGACTATTCCCGTCGCAATCAAGCTGAGTCCATTCTTCAGTTCGCTCGCACACCTGGCGCACCGTCTGGACCTAGCCGGCGCTGACGGACTGGTTCTCTTTAACCGATTCTATCAGCCGGATATCGATCTCGATGAACTGGAAGTTGTCCCGAATGTTCTCCTCAGCACTCCGCACGAACTCCGTCTCCCATTACGATGGGTGGCCATCCTTCATGGACGGGTGAAAGCGAGTCTCGCTGCAACGACCGGTATTCACACGGCAGAGGATGTGCTGAAAATGACAATGGCGGGAGCCGATGTAACAATGATGTGCTCTGCATTATTAAAACACGGTCCAAACCACATTACGGAGGTCCTCAGTACAGTTCGCGACTGGATGGTCGAGCACGAATACGTTTCGCTTGAACAAATGCGCGGGAGTATGAGCCAGAAGTCCGTTGCCGATCCGTCTGCTTTTGAGCGCGCGAACTACATGAGGGCACTTAGTTCCTTTTCGACTCACAAGTAAACTTTCTTCGTGATAAGCAGGGTTCAACTCCAAGAGCCGCGGTTTTCCTCTTGCTCATCCTGAATGGTGAGCCGTTTCATTACTGAATCACCCCACGAGTGCGACATTTCCATTCCTCAAATCAGCTCGCTTCGCGCGTTTTCACTCCTGCAAATCCATTCCTACCTGTTGGAAGATAAAGTCGGGTTTCGGATTCCTACACTAAGAAATCAATGAATGTAGGCTGATTTCTTAGTTTTTTGGAGTACATCCATGGCACGCGTGTTGACCTCTTCATCGTAGAGATTAATCAGGAGGTTGCATGTCTGTTCTTGGAAATTCAGTTGTGTTGGTTGCCCTCATTGCGTCACTGCTGGCCATGATTCAGTATTATCGGGCGGTACAGGGAAAGCATACAAAAGAAGTCGCCCGACGATGGGTGTATGGAAGTCTTGTAGGAATTGTCGCGGCCTCGAGTTTGCTTCTCGTTCAACTTCTCCAGCATGACTTTTCCAACGGCTACGTTTACAGCTACAGTTCGCGTTCACTCCCCCTCCATTTCCTGCTTTCAAGTTTTTATGCAGGCCAGCAGGGGAGTTTTCTTTTCTGGGCGTTTTGCTCCGCGCTGATCGCCGTCGGCGTTCTTGCATTTACAAAGCGTCGAGGACATGAAGCGCCGGTGATGGCGCTGCTGATGGGAGTGAATTCGTTTATGTTCCTGTTCGTCGTGGTGAAATCGCCGTTTGTCTCGGTCTGGGAGCTCTTTCCGCAAATACCGAGCGTTCATGTTCCGAAAGACGGTCAAGGACTCAATCCTCTTTTGCAAAATTTCTGGATGGTCATTCATCCGCCTGTTCTCTTTTTGGGTTTTGCTGCTCTTGCGGTTCCCTTCTCTTTTGCGATCGCCGGACTATGGCGGAAGAGTTACTCGCTCCTCAGCGAACACGGACTCCCTTGGTTAATCTTTGCAACAGTTGTTCTTGGAACGGGAATCATGCTCGGCGCCTACTGGGCGTATGGCGTTCTGGGTTGGGGAGGATATTGGGGATGGGATCCAGTCGAGAATTCGTCTCTGATTCCCTGGCTCGTTGGTGTTGCGTTGATTCACACAATACTCGCGCAACGCGGAGCCGACAAGTTCAAGAGAACAAATGTGGTACTGGCGACATTCGCCTTCTTCTTTGTCATCTACAGTACGTTCCTGACGCGGAGCGGTATTCTCGGCGATTCCTCGGTTCATTCCTTCGCCGATGGCGGTGCTGCCATCTACTGGCTTCTTCTCACTTTCATGATCGTAATTCTGTCCAGTGCAGTTGGCCTTCTGTACCTTCGGAGAAGTGAACTCCGTCCTGTTGCGAGTGATCATCTGTTTCTCACGCGCGAAGCAATGCTCGGCAACGGTTCGCTGGCAATTCTTCTGAGCGCCGCGGTCATCCTGGCCGGCACCAGTCTTCCGATCTTTTCCAAGAGTTCAGTGGACCCCTCATTCTATGACGCGACGAATCTTCCCATCGCTATCATCATGGCATTCCTCCTCGGGTTGAGCATTTTCATGCAGTGGAAAACGCAGGACTGGAAGGCAAGTCTGAAGAAGGCAATTCCGTCGTTCGCTATTGCGGCAATCGGGGTTGTTGGCCTTCTTTTTCTGAAGTTCAGCGAACCGATCGTTCTTCTCTTCATTGCAGGGTCTCTCTTCGCGATTGCGGGGAATGCATACTTCGCCTGGAAGCTTGGAAAGATCGACATCCGCACCATCGGAGGAAAGGTTGCACATGTTGGGATTGCGCTCTTCTTCATTGGTGTGATCATCTCGGGCAGGTATTCCGTTACGAAACACCTCACGCTGCCGAAGGATGTCGCAACAAATGCGCTCGGGCGAACGATGACTTATACCGGATGGTCATACGACGAAAATCAGAAAGCCGGCTTTCGTGTTCGGGTCGAGCAGGACGGCAAGGAGTTTTTCATGACTCCCGTGATGTTCGATGCGGGTCAACAGGGGGTTATGCGAACTCCGGACATCGCATCGTTCATGACCTCAGATCTCTATATCGCCCCTGTGTCTCTGAATGACGCTTCTTCTTCAGCACATCATGAACATTACGATATTCAAAAAGGGAAGTCAGTAATGATCGGCGACATTGAGGCGACCTTCGTCCGTTTCGATATGGGGAGTCGTGGACAGGATGCCATGGCGTCGGGCAACGGGGCCATGCAAGTTGGGTCGGTCCTTCAATTAAGAAACCATGTCGGTTCTGAAACGGTAACACCAATTGCGGTATACGAACCGGGCGGCGCAACAACGTACAAGCCGACATCTTCGAAACTGCTCGGCGCAAACATACAGCTCGTTTCAATGAACGTCGCTATGGAGGCAGGCGCGTCCATGGTCACTGTCGAGGTACTGCGTTCCGGAGAAACACAGCATGCGCCTGAAGCGCTTGTCGTCGAGGCAAGCATCAAACCATGGATTGGACTGGTGTGGGTGGGAACGATTATCATGACACTGGGTTTTCTTCTTTCACTCTTGAAATGGCGGAGGGTACAGTAATGGATCAACCAGGAAATCGTCTACCGAAAAATGTCGAGGGGAAATATTACACCACCGACGATTGCAACGGGTGTGCATATTGTGCGAGCGTTGCACCCGAAAACTTCGACTTTGATAAACCATCAAACTCATACTATGTTTCCAAGCAGCCGGTCGATCCCAATGAGGAAGAGCTTGTTGATGAAGCGTTGAGCGATTGTCCGATCGACGCAATACAAGTTGAAGGCAATAGCGTCCTGTCTCCAGAAGGAGAGTGAGACCCCCATGGGAACTGACCACAAACTTGAAATCGATCTCGGTATGGATGAGAAACGCTTTGACCCTTTGAATACGCCGTATGAGGTTTTTGAAGAGGAGTTTCCCTGGAGCGATGCAATCGAAGAACAGTGTGCGTTCCTCCTCCACTACGCCGTTCTTGCTCCCTCCAGCTACAATACCCAGCCCTGGAAGTTCGAAATCAAATCCAACTTGATCCAGGTGTACGCTGACTTTGAGCGGAGACTTCCGGTTGTAGACCCAAATGA
>QKGJ01000014.1 GCA_003251275.1 Ignavibacteria bacterium | reverse complement strand
AAGCTTGCGAGGCAAATCGCCTTCCGTTTGGCTAAGCTCTTCCAGAAGTTGGGGAGAAATAGTCATCAGGTCGCAACCGGAGAGCTCGGTAACTTCCCCCACATTGCGATAACTAGCCCCCATAACTTCCGTCTTATAACCGAATCCCTTGTAGTAGTTGTATATGCGGGTCACCGAAACAACCCCAGGATCTTCGGCAGGCAAATAGAAGGCTGTTCCGGATTTCTTTTTGAACCAATCAAAAATGCGCCCAACGAACGGAGAAATCAATGTCACCCCAGCATCTGCACAAGCAATCGCCTGATGCATACCAAACAGAAGCGTGAGGTTGCAGTGAATCCCCTCCTTTTCCAAGACAGCGGCTGCCTGAATACCTTCCCATGTCGCCGCGATCTTAATCAGGATGCGATCACGGAAAATTCCGTGAGATTCGTACTGGTTTATTAGCTCCCGACCTTTGGAAATCGTTGCCTCCGTGTCGTAGGACAGGCGTGCGTCCACCTCTGTCGACACTCTCCCCGGGATAATTTTCAGAATTTCCAGACCGAATGAAACTGCCAACCGATCAAAAGCTTTTGAAACAATCTCAGACCCAGACGCAGAATTGCCACAGTCGCTACGCGCCTTCGCCAGAGTATCGTCGACGATCGATTGATATTTAGGCATCTGAGCCGCGGCCGTTATCAGCGACGGATTGGTCGTAGCGTCACGCGGCTTAAATTTCTCAATGGCTTCGATGTCACCGGTATCCGCGACAACCACAGTCATCCGCCTAAGCTGTTCTAACAAATTCATTTTCGATTACCACTCCTTGGGCCACGAGTAAATGTGGAGACAACCTGATGAAGGGAATCAGCTTTGCTACCCCAGACATCAAACTACAGAAAGAAATAGGCGACTAGCGGAATTTGAATCCCCTGTCGCCTTGTCCAACGAAAGAACCTATTGTTTCAGGGGTTCATAAGATTATTAGGGCACCGGCCATTCAGCACATCGAGAATTCCGGCGGCCGTAGACATACTAACGTCATGGTAGGCCTCATAGGTTTCAGCCCCCATGTGCGGCGTGCAAATTACGTTACCCAAAGTCAGCAATGGGTTGTCTTTCAAGACGGGTTCTTTTTCAAAGACATCCAGAGCAGCGCCAGACAACCGCTTTTCCGCCAATGCATCGTAGAGAGCTTTCTCGTCGATGAGACATCCGCGCGCAGTATTAATCAGATAAGCCCCATTTTTCATCGTGGACAACCGTGCGGCATTCATGAAATGAACGTTTTCACTCGTTCCTGGAATGTGCAAACTAACCACATCACTAAGTCCAAGAACCTCATCCAACGGGAGCAGTTCAACATTTAGATTTTTGGCAGCTACCTCATTAGGGAAGGCGTCATAGGCAACAACCCGAGCATTGAAGGACAGCAGTTTCTCTGCGATAAGCTGCGCAATTCCACCGAATCCGATCAAACCAACCGTTTTTCGGGAGATTTCGTCCCCAATGATTCTTCCCCATTCGCCATTGCGAATCAGCCGGTCCATTATGGAAATTCGACGCATGGCATTTAGCATGAAGCCAATTGCCAATTCGGCTACCGCGTTCGAATTCTGTCCTTTTGCATTGATCACTTTGATGCCATGGCTCTTTGCGGCATTAAGATCGATGGTATCAACACCGACCCCAAACTTAGCGATCACTTTC
Source organism: Ignavibacteria bacterium (assembly GCA_003251275.1). Taxonomy (GTDB): domain Bacteria; phylum Bacteroidota; class Ignavibacteria; order UBA10030; family UBA6906; genus SZUA-287. Next base: position 3,554 of record QKGJ01000014.1, on the reverse strand, counting down.
AGCTTCGGAGAAAATTTGAAGACTTCCTCATTCCAAATATCCATTCCAGCGATAACGCCATCGATATCTGGCATCACCTCTTTGAGTTCATCAAAAGAATAGATAGGAACATCCTTCTTGTTTTCAATGAGTTCACACCCATTTGCCTCGAGCAATTTTTTTGCTTCGGGACAAAGCTGTGCATAACGAATAGCTGACACTAATATTTTTCTCATTCTGTTTCTTTCGGCGCAATTAGGGTTACAAGCGGCAAGAGAATTTCCCGTAGCTTGTCCACAAGTCTGACTTCTATAAACACAACATCTAATTTTGCTAAGCCCGTTATTTCTCACTGCATTGAAACCCAGTGAGCCACTCCTCCCCAGCGCAGGCCGGGGAGGATAGCTTATTGCGTTTCGAGGCAAGCCGACCAGCTAAAGGCCTCACTTACCTCGAATTGTCTTCAGCGTATCCATAACGAGAGAAAGGCCCTCGGGGCTAAGCTTCGAGGCGTAGGCATCAAATACTGGCTTCGTCTTTTCCCGAATCCGCGCGAGTTCCGCCGGACTCACGTCGTTAATTTTCAGGCCGGCCGCTTTCATTTTCTCGACGAGCTTGTTTTCCGAATCCGTGTTCAGTTGGCGTTGCAGATCACGCCCCTGAATTGCACATTCTTTCATCGTCGTCTGCTCTTCTTGAGACATGGAATCCCACGTCTTCTTCGAAAGAAGTATTAGTGTGGGCGTATAGGAATGCCGCGTATAGGACATGTACTTCTGAACTTCATTGAATTTCATGTTCTCAATGTTATTTATCGGATTCTCTTGACCATCCACTGCCCCCACCTCAAGGGCTGAATAGACCTCAGAGAAGGACATAGGGACAGCATTAGCCCCAAGCGCCTTGAAGGTATCCATGAAGATGGAACTTTGCATCACGCGGAGTTTGATCCCCTGGAAATCTTCCCATTTGGTGATCGGATGCTTATTGTTGGTCGTATGCCGGAATCCAGCTTCCATCCACCCCAGATTCACCATGCCGACAGGTTTGAGCTTCTCACTGAACCAGTCACCCGCTTTCCCATCGAGAACCTGACGAGCCTCCGTGTTGTTATCGAAAAGGAATGGCAGATCAAGAATACCAAGATCAGGAACAATCCCGGTGATGGGTGCAGGCGACGGCAGAACCATGTCAATTGACCCTGTCCGTAACTGCTGAATCGTTGCCAACTCATTCCCCAGCGAACCGTTCCAAAACATCTTAAGGACCAGTTTCCCACCGGATTTTTCGGCGGCGCACTGCGCCATTTTCATTTGCCCTTGGGCCGTTGTGTTTTCCGGCGTCACGGTGCTCGCGACTTTAAGAGTGCGATCCTGAAAGCCTGTCGGCGCCGCCGAAGCAGTTTGAGCCAGAGCCCCCAATCCGAGAATTGCCACAACTGTTGTTGCCGTTCTATACATCATGTTGCCTCTCCTTGTTATGCCGGACTATCCGGCAGTTGATGAATTCAATTTCCGGGAATCAAAGCAGCCACTTGAGCGGCGTGAGGATCAGTTGCGGGAAGAGCACCATTGCAAAAAGCGCCGCGACCTCCGCAAACATGAACGGCCAAAGGCCCTTCATGAGATCGTCCATCGGCATCTTCGCTACCCCACAGATCACGTTGAGCACGATGCCCACAGGCGGTGTAATCAAGCCGATGGCGTTGTTCATGATGAACAGCACGCCGAAATACACGGGATCGATACCGGCCTGCTGGACGACGGGCATCAATACCGGTGTCAGAATCAACACGGTCGGGGCAAAATCCAAGGCTGTACCGACAATAACGACGATCGCCATGATGACGACCATTAGCAGGATCTTGTTGTGAACGAACGGCTGCAATATCTTGCTGACTTCGCCGGGCACATCTGAAATTGCGATGAGATAACCCGAGACAAGGGCCGCTGCGATCAGGAACACCACGACAGCTGTTGTTTTCGCCGCAGAGACAAGAATCGGGTAAATGGAATTCCACTTCAATTCGCCATACACGAATTTGCCGATAAAGAACGAATACACGCAGGCGAACACACCCGCTTCGGTTGGCGTAACAATGCCCAGCTTCAACCCACCAATAATTCCAAACGGAGTAAACAGGGCCCATACGCCATCGAGGGAGACACGCACTCGCTCCTCAAAGGGCATCGCCGGAAGAGTCTCGATCTTGTCCTTGCGCACGACCCAGAACCAGGCAATAACCAGCGCCATGCCCATATAGAAGCCGGGGAAAATACCGGCAAGAAAAAGTTTGCCGATCGACACGTTGGCGATGACCCCAAAGACGATCAAGCCGATCGACGGCGGGATGACGGGAGCGATGACGCTACCCGCCGAGAGCAATCCGCCGGCCGTCTTAACGTCGTACCCCGCTTTACGCATCATCGGAATCAGCAAGGACCCTAGTGCCGCCGCATCAGCTGCTGCCGCGCCCGACATCGCCGCCATGATCACGGAGGCCATAATCGCTACGAGACCCAAGCCACCGCGAATGTGCCCGACCCACGCCAGGGCAAAATTTACGATGCGTTTGGAAATCCCGCCAGCGTTCATCAATTCCCCCGAAAGCAGGAAGAACGGAATGGCCAGCAAAGGAAAACTGTCGGTGCCCTCAATGACTTTTTGCGAGAAGATGGTCGGGTCGAAACCTCCTTGCACGAGCATCAGTGAGGCGCCGCAGACGAGTAGGGCGAAAGCGATAGGCATTCCCAGTGCCATCGCCCCCAAGAGCGAAAAGAGAAAAACGGAGATAGTCATGACTATTGTCCTGCCTTGCACGCGGTCAATTCATCGGCATCCGCTTGAATTGCGGACTCTTCTTCGCTTTCGCGAACTTGAACCAGTTCCTCATCGGTGAGTTGGTTAGTAGCTAATCGCCAGAGCTTTTTGATGATCAACAGACCAATCCCGACGCTGGTCACATAGCCAACTCCATACACCCAAATCATGTTGAGCCCTGTCACCGGGGCCATATTGGTTGCATTGATTTCGTGCTGCTCCCACGTCCCCCAGAAGAAAAGGACACAGCAAAACAGCATGAGCAACTCGCTGATAGCGAGGCAGAGTTTCTTCCCTCCACGTGGGAGTTTGGCCACCAAGGTATCGACGCCCAAATGGGCACCTTCGCGCATGGCAACTATCGCTCCGAGGAACGTCAGCCAGACGAAGACAAAACGAGACATTTCTTCCGAAACGGTAATCCCGGAATTAAAGATGTATCGCAGAACGACGTTACCAAAGACCATGAAGACCATTGCCAACATGCACAAGGCCAAAAGCATGTCTGAGCCCTTCGCAACTAACCTTCCTATCTTTCCAAAAATCACAACAGCCCCCCCCCATTTATCAATTTCGGCCGAAGCTATCCGACCGCATTCTGGCAAGACGCCATAAGCTCAATTTCCATACGTTTTTAGAACAAGAGCATCGACCTCGGAACGCGTCGGACAGCCCAGTCGCCCACCAAATTTCGTGCATTTCAAGGACGCAGCAGCGCACGCAAACTGGGCGGCGTGTTCGATGCTTTTCCCCTC
>QKGJ01000344.1 GCA_003251275.1 Ignavibacteria bacterium | reverse complement strand
GGGCGCCACCCCCTCAAGATGGTGCGTCTGCCAATTTCGCCACTTCCGCATTTACCGCTAAGCAACCCGTTGTGACCGCGGGTGGGCTCGAACCACCGACCCTCTGCTTAAAAGGCAGATGCTCTACCCCTGAGCTACGCGGTCGACCAACTGTAGCAGGGGTAGAAGATAGAGAAAATCGGTTTTGAAGGCAAACAGGATCCCCAAATTGGACTTCGGATAACCGACAAATCAGATTCTAATGATCTTTTATTGGCAATACTTCGACTCCTACTTGTCTGTCCAGAGTGACATTTGAACGCCGGTTGTTATTTACTCGTCTTCAACTCTTCCAGCCATTGCTTTGCGAACGAACGTCCGGCCTCCACCGTCTCCTTTCCTGCACGGAAGCACATCTTCCATTTATCTGGTTTTCGCTCGTACTCGGTTTTTGCAAAGAGCTTGCGTCCATTTTCGTCTTCAATTAGTTGCGCGTTGAAATCCACATCCTTTGAGACCGCCAGGAATTCCGTCAACCACGTCTTGATCATGTTATTCGGAGATGTGGGGTATTGCTTTTCCCACTCGCCGATTTTCATCCTGTGATTTTCCATTTCGGCTTCGTAGCCCTGACGCATGATCTGCTCCATATCCGCACTGAACATTGGATTGTCAGGATCGTCAAATGACTTTAGCTGTTCCTTAAGCGAGGCGACGACCTGCTTCATCCCCTCTCTTTGATCTGCAGGCATTGCAGCTATCGCGGCCTCCGTTTCTTTGATGGATTTTTCCATCTGCTCTTTTTGTTCCTTCTTTTGCTCAGTCATTGGTTTCGGCTTCTCGGGAGGTGTTGGTTTATTGTTCTCCCGATACTCAAGATATTTTTCCTTAAAATCCGGGGTCTTGGTGTACTCCATTGCGAAGGCTGCAATTTCCAGTGTCAATCCCCCCCTCTCGGATGTAGGGATCTTTCGCAACCTGGCACCGCCGGGATGAGAAAGGTACACTCCACTAAAACTGAACCAGATGAATTCCTTTGCCATCGGCGACGAGATTCCCAGTTTTTTCAAGAACCCTTCCGACGCTTCGTATGTCTTGAACGCATATAGCGAAAGTACACAACCCATCGCCAACAAGAGAGCAATAGTTTTTTTCATTTTACGATCTCCTGGGAAACTTATTATTCTTGGAAGTTTTCATCTCTGATAGCGCGATGCGCTCGGGTACCTCTTGCTCGGATTGGATCGCACGCCCGGCAGGAGGGTAACAGAGCTAGCTATGCTTTCTTCAGTGCCGAACGGCATTTCTCCACACCGGTAGAAAAGTGAGAAAGGTCTGAAGCGGTTTTGCCAATGAGGATCTCAAGAAGATCCAATAGTGCAGGAAACGACTGCCACACCGCAGATGGATCCAAGCGAACTTCTGCCGGAAGTCTTGTGAGCCGGTGATACCCGGCGAGGAGCAGCAGCAGGTTCTCGCGCTGCATTGCATTGAGGCTTGTTCCGATAACTGCAGCGACCTTCCTCCGCAATGTCTGGCACCGAGATGTGCGGTCCTGCCACCCCTGGTAGAACTCTGGCTTCAGGATCGGAAGATCAACCTCGCTCATGAGATCAATCAGTTCGAACGAACTTAACCGCTGACGGTTTTCCCAACGTGCATCCCGCTCAGCATCGAGTCCGGGTTCGCCGTGTTCCAGGTAATCCTGTACCCATGCATCAAATTCCTCGCGGTGGGGCTGCAGTCGGAGATATGCCAGCAATGCCACTACGTGCCAACCCCAGAGCAGAGCGCCCTTGAGTGCCAATGTCGAGTCGGATTTCCGCGCCTCTATTTCGCGTTCAATTCTCTCAATGCTGTCACCCACATTTGCGATGGGTGTAATCGTTATTTCGGCCATTGCGTTTTCCTTACTGGTTGTACCTGTTCTGGTACATCTTACGCAACTCCTCCGCCTCCTTGGCGCTGAGACCCTTCATCCATATATGTTCGTCTTGCGCAAGAAGTTGCCCGACGATCCGTTCATATTTTTGCTTCATTCCTACTCCCCTCGTGGCTGCTGCCTCCACAACCTCGGGGAGAAACTTGGTGTAATAGTGTTTTGATACCTCGTACATTCCATGCCAGTGCGTGTAGTCGGGTCCCATCATGCTTGCCCCGTGGCGGGCTCTGCGACCTTCGTGGTGCCACAACTCCCAGTATGTCCATTGCACCTCGTGCTCGAATGGTGCGTTCTTGTTCAGCACTCCGTCGGCAATCAGGTCGTTGATCATCTTTGTCGATGGCTTGGCGAACTTCTCGTTGTAGAGGGTGACAAGATCATCAAACTGCTTGTAGAAATTGTCCACGTAGGTATCGTTATGGCAATTCAGGCAAGCGCCCTTCATCTTTTTTCGCCGCTCTTCCCATGTAATAACCTGAGCCACTTTTCCCTTCACCTTCTTGGTGACGAGTGTTTCATTCTCTACAACCTTTTCCGTGCGCTCAATCTCATCGCCGACCTGTGGTGCTGGCCGCGTGTCCGGAAAATCCTCCTTATATCCATCTTCATATATTACCAGGTTCAGTTTTGTGCTAATGGCGGGGCGAAGCGTCCAGCTGATCCGTTCTCCAACATCGTGACTGTTCTCGACGGTCGCTCCTTGCGGCGTCATGTACGAGCTGATGTGGCAGGATGCGCATGTTGGCGCTGCCGAGTAGTCGCGTCCCAACACCCAGTCGCCTTGTTTGTCCAGAGCCATCAGGTCGCGATTTGCGTAGAAGGCAATACCATGTTTCGATTCATTATAGATTTCTATCTGCGGATGGTCTGGTCCCATGTGGCACTTGCCGCAGTTTTCCGGCGAGCGAGAGAGTTTGGCCTCAAAGGCGTGTCGTGAATGACACGCGTGACAGGAACCCTGCGAACCGTCCGGGTTCATTCGTCCCATGCCGCTGTTTGGCCATGTATTGGGATCGATAACAGGTTTGTTCTCTTTTCCTGTTTTGAGGATGTTGCCATCCTTGTCGCGCTTGAACTTAACGATGGTGCCGTGGCACTGCCAGCATCCGTTGACGGCATCCGCATTGTTGCCGGGCATCCCAGCAACCTTTTCAGCGAGGACATTGTCAAGGCTTGCGAGGATTTGTCCTGCTTTGGCGTGATGGCTTTTGCTGAACTCCTCATACTCCCTTGCGTGACACTGGGCGCAGTCCTTTGGCGTCACCAGCGCTGAAACCCAGACCCCTTCGTGCTGCCATGCATCCGGATCCGTAGCCTCGGCTCCGTGACAATCGACGCATCCAACACCGTATTGCGCATGGCCCGATCGCTCCCATTCCATCACGAGGGCTGGCGAGTCCTTACTATGGCATTCAACGCAGCCCCTGTTGGCAGCCGTAATAACCGGCACTTCCCCTTCCTCCACCCGGAGACGCTTCGACTCCTGAAATGCGACCACGAGCAGAGCCGCAAGGAAGAAGAACGAAAGAGATGCTACAATTATCCGCTTTGTTGTGAGCGACATGGGTTTCTCCTAATTAATGTGCAAAACTTTCCCAAACCGTAAGAACCAAAAAACCGAGGAATGCAAAGATGCCAATGAAGATTGAAAGTCGCTCGGACATCCCGAATTTCCGCTTGAGCCATGATTCGATGAATGGCCAGAACATGGCAATCGCCATAAGAGCACCAGTGAGCACAACACTAACTTTCAGTGATGTGAGCTTGAGCAGGCGGAAGCTGAAGTAGAAATACCATTCGGGTTTGATATGTTCCGGTGTGACGTTCGGGTTCGCTGGTGCACCCAGTGTTGCCGGCCAGATCAACGAGAGAATCGTCAGCAGATACATCAGCAGCACGCCGATAAGGATTTCCGTTGTCGCATGTTCCGGCCAGAAACGGAAGAAGCGATGTTCCTTTTGGACTTCTTCCCCCTCAAAGTGCAACTCGGTAACACCATGGAGGCGCACCAGAACAATATGCATTGCAAGGAGGAGGAACACCACAGTTGGAAGAACACCAATGTGGAAAATGAAGAACCTGGTGAGAGTTTGTTCTCCTACCTCCGGTCCACCACGCATGAAATACGAAATATACGAACCCACAAAAGGCACCGCATCCGCAAGGTTGGTTGCCACTGTCGCACCCCAAAAGCTGAGTTGCTCATACACCAGAGAATATCCAGTGAATCCAAAGGCTAGCGTTGCGCCGAGGAGAGAAAACCCGAATACCCAGTTCAGCTCCCGTGGATGTCGATACGCGCCGGTGAAATACACGCGCAACAGATGCAGAAATACCGAAATGATCATAAGGTTCGCCGACCACTTGTGCAAAGAACGAAGGAACCAACCAAACCGGATATCGTGTGTAATGACAAATACGCTGTGATATGCCTCGGCTGGAGATGGAACATAATAGAATGTGAGCGCAATGCCGGTAATGACCTGAACGACGAAGAGATACATGGGGGTACCGCCGAGGCAAAACCACCACTTCTTCAGGTGATAGGGGACGGGTTCCGCGCCTGCATGGCGGAGAAGATCCCAGTCAAAAGGAAAAAGGGTTTCCAGCCGGCTGAAGAACCCTTTCTTTTCTGTAGCAATTCTCTCTGGCATATTCAGCTCCTTTTGATATCCTTGACCTCGATATAGACAACGCCTCCATCTTTATCGACATCAAGAGGTACTTCTGAAAGCCGTTGACCACCATCGGCTGGTGGGCCGGAAATGGCAATGCCCGTCTCATCAAACACGCCCCGATGACACGGACAAAAGAAATGCTTCTCTGCATCCACCCAGTGAACACGGCATCCAAGATGAGGACAGACACTGCTGAATGCCTTCAAACCATTGTCGTCCCGCTTTACGAGGATATCATTTCCCTCCAGGTCAAGAAACGTGCGTACGCCACCAACCCTGTAGTCGACAAGCCTGCCGGCAAAGAGCTTCCTCCCCCGTCGCCCGATCTGCTGTGGCAAAAGGTACATCATGCCCTGGACGGCAAGGGTCCCGTAGCTGAGCAAAAGACCAAGTGCCATGGCGGCAGACGCAAGCCAGGTACGCCGGTCCATTGAGGCGTCATTCATGAAATACTCCAGTGATGGAAAAGTGCGGTGTGAAAAAAGAGTCCGGATAACATACGCATCAGAACAACCAGATGCGGAAGAGACCTGAGGCATTGCCCCGACTAACCGGTTGCAACTGCCAAAAGAAAAGGAAATTTTGTGGAATGATGCAAGTAAGATTCAGTCCGAATCGCCGAAGACAAAGCCCATACGTAGTGACTTTTTCTCCTCACTTTTTCGATGTGTCTTTTC
>QKGJ01000117.1 GCA_003251275.1 Ignavibacteria bacterium | reverse complement strand
TAAGTTTATGGAATTCTTCAATACTTCCCACGCGATAGGCACATCCGTTGGGGCAGCTGCGGACGCAGGCCGGGCCGACCGGATCGGTGTAGCAAAGATCGCATTTTGTTGCCATCTGCCGTTCTTTTCCCCGCAAGCCTTCGGGGATCATATCTTTCGGCCATACTTCACCGGTTTCGTACATCGTAATGGCATCGTACGGACAATTGTTATGACAGGTGGAACAACCGATGCAGAGCTTCGGATCGATCTCCACCACATCCCCGACTTTTGCGCGTCTGATCGCACCCGTGGGGCAGCCGACAAGGCACAACGGATCACGGCAGTGATAGCATGCCCGGGTAATGAGGAAGTTTTCATATTTGTCGCCTTCACGCACGAATCGCGGAATTCCTCCATGGGTGGACGCGCATCCCCGCACACAGTCATCGCACCGCGTACAGGTATTCAAATCGATCATGAGGATGCTATTCCCCTCGACCAATCCCTTTTCCAGTGCGGTGTTGATGAATTCCGACTGACGGATGTTTTTCTTGCTGTAGCCGGCTTCTTTGGTTCTCATGATCACGGAAGACCAGAGGAGACGTTCCACCGCCGGGTACTGCATCCGTAACTCTTCAAAATCTTTTCGTGACACCTTGACCAGCTCGGAGTTCGCCTGTGAAGACGCCGTATACAGCCAGGTGCCAAGCCCTTCAATCAGCAACTCCGCTTCACCAAGCGTACTTCCTTTCGAGAGGTACGAAACTACAATCTGTCCATCGCCCATCGCCTGTGAGAGCCTGACAAAACCTGAACGCACAAGATACAGGGCATCGGCTTGTTCTCCCTCTCTCGTGATAATCTCATCGGGTTCGCAGGAGACAAGCTGTACTTTGTTTGCAAGCTGTTGGAGGAAATCTTCACTGCAAGCGCTGAAGAGCGGTGTTGCTTTCAACTGAGCGGAGAGCGCCCGTTCCCGGTACAACTTGTCGAGCCGGTCCTTTAACGCCGACGATCGACGACGCATCATCCTCAAGGCCGGCAGCCGGATTTGAACAAATTCGCATTCAGTGGCAGTCCGGGCTGTTACGGATTGCGGCCAGCCACTCAACGCCCCAATCTCGCCGAACATTTCTCCAGCACCAAGCCGAACAGAAGTCCCGGGAGCCAGATCGAAGTCCATTGTCGAGAGAAATGAAATCTGCGTCTTGGAGGATTGCTGTTGCGAGACCTGGGATTGAAATACGGTCTGTCCACCGGCTTGTTGTTTTTCCTGTTTTCGCAGTTCCATAACACCGCGCATCACGGTGCGCGACGCGTCAAAGATGGGCGTGTCCTGCGACGGGAGACGTTCCTGTTGTTGCAGAGACATATCCACGCTGCCGCTCACGACAAAGAATGCAACGTCGATGTAGCTCCCCTCCTCAAATAGCACGGTGTCTTTTTTCCACCGGGCGATGGAGATGTCCTGGCTGATCTTCTCCAGAAATGTCTCATCGTACTCTTTGAAAATGTCGATCGCACGCAGAACTTTCGCGGTCGGCTTTTCCGAAAGCTCGATAATGCCGGTGTTCGCTCCATACGATGTCCAGCGATCCTTGTACTGGGCAAGTCGTTTGATCTGTGTTAAGCCGAGTTGTTGATTCATACCAGGAGTTCTCTCACTCAGTGAAGATACAGAAGAAGATTCGACCGTTGATTCTTATTCGGATGAAATTCATGGCAAGTGATACATGCGTTCGATCCGTTTTCCGCAGTGTGGCATTGTTGACATGTTTCGATCGACGGAATATTTTGAATTCCTGCATTATCCTGTGCCTCTGTCGGACGAGCCTTACTCCCGACGAATTCGGCAAACGGTATCGCCGTATGGCATTCCAGACATCGGCGCTGCAAGATATGCGCACGGTGGTTAAACTCCGCCCGACGGAGTGTCTTCTGATCGGCACGCACTCGAAGAATCGTCGCATGGGAAAGCGAATGACACTTCTGACACGGCTTGGTCAGATTATCGACAACCCGCAATATCTGATTTTTGTCGTCAGTACTGAGACGAGGGTTCTCCACAGTCGTGCTGAGGAGGAATTTCGTATCGTCGAGTGATGCGTACGGATCGCGCAATGTCTCCTCCACTTTATCAAGCTGTCTGCCGATCAACAGGAGTTCACGCTGGATTTCAGGCTCCGGTCGACTGCGGAGCCCGTCGGCGTAGGACCGCAGGGTTTTCACGGCTTCGACATAGAGCTTTCGCACTTCGTATGATGGAACATCACCCGTGGACTTTAGCAATTCCGCAATGCCAAGGTCCGGATACAATTCCTTCCGGAGGAGAGCGAGATTTTCCATCACCCATGGATCCTCGTGGTGTAAAGGACCTTTCTGCATCACCGCACCCTGGACCCTGAATTCATTCTCATTGGTATAAAACGCCCACAACGCTCTCGCTCCCTCACGGGCGCGGATGGAACTCATCGTTTCCACTCCAATGGACCTGCCGCTCTTCACCGGAAGGAATGGCGTCTTATCGGTCGTTGTGAGATGACAAGCATCGCAGCTTTCGTCAAAACTAATCGGTTGAAAGTTCTTCCCATCGGCTTGCGGCTTATGACAGTACAAGCATGCCTGCTCGATATCGATGAGACCTTCTTTTTTCTGAATCTCTTCAATGTGCATAATGTGCGGGAACCGGAGATTCGTCTGCTCCGGGCGGGACGTTCGCACAAACTCAAACTGCGGATGACCGTCATTGAAGGAACTGAAGTGCGGGTTCCTTTCGTCACGGTGACAGACCAGACATTCCTTATCCGAAACATCCGTCAGCCTGTTCTCACGTCCCTGATGCTCAGCGTGGCAAACGTAACATTGCCGCTCATGCGGATTCGAGCGAAGTCTATCAAAATTGTCAGATCGATAGATATAGTGCGCAGCATACGTATACACTCCAAGTTTGTCGCCGTACTTTTCGTGACACGACGAGCAGCGTTCGTTAGTCACAGCCGCAAGGGAGCCGGGAAAATCTCCGGGCGCGTGGCACGAAACGCACTCCTCCTCAAAGTTCGCGTGATTGCTTGTGAGAGGACCGTTAGAAATGAAACTTGCCTTTTGGAACAAGATATTGAACAGGGCATACGTCAGGACGACAAGCGCTGCCCCACCACCGAGGAGAATCATCTTGAAACGAGTACCGGGGAAAATGTACTTTCTGAAAACGGGAAGCCGGACATCGGCAAAGGTTCCCTTCTTTGGTGTTCGCTTTTCCTGGTTAGCCATGCAGAATTGGATGCCTGAGTGGATGGAGTCGTTGCGTCATTTATTTTTCGACCTGCCGATAAATCTCATCGAGCCGCTGCTTTAAGAGAAGCAAGACCTTTTCTACAGCTGTACTGTCCGTGATGGATGGAAACTCCGATAAAGATATGTCTTTCGGTTGCGCTGAAATCACTCGCGGTCCCACCGGAACTGGCCGTGGTGGTGGAGGCGCAACAACAACATCTCTCGGCTCCTGACGGGTCCTCGTCGAGGAGGGGGTCGATGTTGGAGTGGATGCAACCACAAGCTGGACATCAGGTATTCCTCCACGCGCGCTTCTCACCGCTGCATACGCGCTGCTCAACTGGCTCGCCGAAGGATCCCGACTTGTTCTCCAATGGACAATCTTTCCATTCTTCTGTCCGAGATCAAAGTCCTTTCCTGAAGGGTGGCCTGCGGAGAGCAGTCGTGGATCGGTAACGTAATGGCAGGATGCGCAGATCTCCGCACGCGCCTTGGCGTCCGTCAAGACCAGCATCCCCTGGTCTTTTCCAACGGGATAGCCGCCGGCGCCTTTCACGCTGTGAGGTTTTTGGAAACCGCTTCCAGCACCGTGACAGCTCTCGCAACCCACTCCATCAAAGACGTCGTAAGATTCCTGACCACCAACAATCGTCCCGTGGCAGTCCATGCAGAGCTTGTTTCCTTTGGTAATCTCAGAAGCCTTCAGTCCATACTTCGCCGCAATCTGTAGCACTTTTTGCTTCTTGTTGATAAAGGGAGCAGCTGATTGCGAGTGGAAGTTTGTCGACATCCATTCGTTTTCTGCCTTGTGGCAGTTGCAATCGGCGATAACCTGGAACTTCGACTTCGGCCGAAGAGAGGTTTTGATCGGATAAGATGACCGCGCGACAGCCGGAGCGGATGACGTTGATGTTTGTTGCGGAGAAGATTGTGACTGGGGTTTGTCTGATTGCCCTGTCGAGGTTTCAGCCGTTGTTACTTCTCCTGTTGTTTCCTCGGCGACCACCGGTGCAACCGTCGCATCGTCCTTTCCGCTAATCAGTCCATCCAGCGCACCAAATTGAGTGCCATCATACGAGGCCGCGATCTTCCTGGCCGACGTTCTGATCTTGTTCGCCGCCGACAGGAGTTCATCCTTCTTGTTGGGCGCAATATCTACTTTGCCGACGACCCCCAGCATCTCTTTGATTTCCGGAATCGATGTCCGCGAACCAATAGCATTGAGTTTTCCGACGGCGCCACGCACTCTTCGTTGCATCGCTTTGAAGTAGCCCCCATTTTCGGTCGCCATCGCCGCACCGCGAATATTGAACTCGAGTTCAAGCGCCGCACTTATTGTATAGAGCATGCGAAGTCGTTCGGGGGTTGGTGGTCGGTTATCCGTTTTGGTGGCATCAAACTGCGCTTCGAGAAAGTCGTGTCGAATTTGTGCGAGCCGTGCAAGAAAATCAAAATTCGTACTCCCGGAAGGATGCCCCCCTTTGTTCACAAGTTCTTCATGAGGAACGGTATGGCACTGGTAGCAGTTTGCCACCACGTCGTAAATCTCCGAGGGACGTAGCATACCGGCCTCCTTTGCCTTTTTGTTTCGCTCCGCCTTTTCTGCAGTAGGCAAACCCTTCTTGTTGTGGACATTGATCCAATCGCGACCGGCGCCGTGGCAGGATTCGCACGATACACCTGATATCGCAATGAACTTGCCTTCATCGTCCTTGACCCCGGTAGAGTGGCAACGAATGCAGAGACTTTCGTGGCGAAGACTGACGACCCCCATTCGCTCCTTAATACTCTCTGCGTTCTCATACCCCCGATCGACATTTTTACCCCGCGCATGCGCAGTGGTATCCCAGAGCTTGTATTCCCGCGTATGACATACACCGCACTCTTCAGCTTTCACAATCTTCGCGGGATCATGCCACAAGAACCCCGTCTTGCCGGATTCCTGTGAAAGGAGAAGAGACCCAGCTACCACTTCAGCGACGAGGAGAAACAAGACAGTTTTCATAAATCGGGCACTCAGACTC
>QKGJ01000233.1 GCA_003251275.1 Ignavibacteria bacterium | reverse complement strand
GGCAAAGACCCATTGTGAGCTGGCACCGATTGATGAGAAACAATTTCTTGAACTTGTCCGCACCAAACCGAGTTTTGCACTTGAAGTAATGAGGGTATTGGTCGAGCGGCTTCGTTTGATGGATGAGAGAACGTAGGTTGTTGAGTAACTAAGATGCTGCCTCTCTTAATTTCGTTCGGATCTTCAATGAGAAGAATATTCCCCAATTCGTAGATTGGTTTTTTCACAAAAATCCGATATGAGGACTTCATAGATCAGGCTATATAACGTTCGGCCAATTCCGCGCGGGACGAGACATCGCCCCTGCCACAGGATCACTAATCTAATTTCCCACAAAGCCAACGGCATGGCGTGTCAGTAGAGAAGCGCTTCGAGGAATTCGGGATCACCTTGCGCCACACTGTTACAATCGCAAACACCTTGTAGCTTCTTGAAATAGCATCCATCTTTCTCTACATTGCCTTCGTTGTGCTGAATACTTCTCTCACTCTCAGATATTCGTGATGACTGGTCAATGCAACATTTGTGGTTGGCGTGGTGAGTTCCTTCAACCGCAACTCTTGCGGGAAGGTACGCTGTGTGGCAATTGCAGTTCATCGAGCCGTCATCGCATGGTAATGTACGTGCTCTCCGGTATTCTGTGTCGCCGGGATTCCCCGGTTTTCGAGTGGGCCAGCGACAAGAATTTTCGTGTTCTTGAATCCAGCGCCCGAGGCTCATATCCGCCAATGCTGGAGGATAAGTTCGACTATTACAACACCGAATATGACCCTGCAAAAATTGAGGCCGGTGATGAGCCGAGAAAATATGCGGATTTCCAAAAACTCCATTACGAAAAAGATATGTTCGATGTCGTCATAGCATCCGATGTGTTTGAGCACGTTCGCAATGACGAGAAAGGGTATTGTGAGATTTTTCGCGTTCTCAAGAAGGGGGGCTCTTTTATTCTTACGGTTCCGTACAATCATCAAAACGCAACGACGGTAAAGCGTGTTGATACGAGCGGAGAGGAGGACGTTCACATTCTTGAGCCGGAATATCACGGAGGTGGAGGACATACGTTGACGTACCGAAATTACGGTCGTGATCTTCTTTCTCTTCTTCGTGGAATTGGCTTCAGTGTAGTTTACGTTGAGGGTGAAATCTCCGCCCACGCCATCACATCCCAAAGTCTCATCCTGTGTGTCAAGGGAGATTACGTCGATTGCTCGGAACTGATTGTCGATGGACAATCATCTTACAAGTCAATCGGTATGTTGTTGCCATATCGGTTGTTCCTTCTGTTCAAATACAATATCAAAGGTTTCTTCCACTATCTCCAAGAAATTCGACGGTAATGGACGCAGCATGAAAATATTTGTCCTCATAGCAACCACAAGCCTCTCCTTGGCGTTTGGCATCGGATGCTCCGGGGGTTCCGAAACCCAGACATCGAGGACAGGGACTCCGTATGTCTTTTCCCCTGGAATTCCTTCGTTTGAAATGACAGCAGCTCCCACCTGGCATAACGAGGAGCGAGGTCTGGGAGTTACCATTTCAGTCTCCAATACATCGCTGGTCTTTGTTCTTGAGAGTGGGATCTATCATGCATCGTACGAGATTTCTGTCCAGATATACCGAAGGGAAGAAGAGACACTGCTTCTGGAAAAGGCATGGGTCGAAACAACAAGCGCCGCGACCTACGAGTTGACCCAGCAAAAACAGGCGAAGAGCTCGTCGTACTTTATTGAACTCGGTCAGGGAGAATATACGGTGGTGGTATCTCT
Source organism: Ignavibacteria bacterium (assembly GCA_003251275.1). Lineage (GTDB taxonomy): Bacteria > Bacteroidota > Ignavibacteria > UBA10030 > UBA6906 > SZUA-287. The sequence goes on along the minus strand of QKGJ01000233.1, from coordinate 3,529 downwards.
CCGGGATGAGAACTCAGACAAGCTTGGTTCCCGCCGATTGAACGTCAAGCTGACTCCCGTTGAGAGTATGGAGCTTTCCTTTGCGTCGCTGGGACTGGAGGAACGACAACCGGACGGAAGATACCAAAACGTGCTGCCTTTCAGGCTGGTTGAGGGGCACGATACTGTGCGAGTTTTCGGGGTCGTAAACGCGCCGGTGAAGGCAACCTCGCTGGACGTTTCATTGCTTGTTGTGAGGTACCCTAGTGACACCGCTGTTGCCGAGCCTCCATTCCTTTTTTCGCCGGTAGCAGGGACCTTTTCCCGTCAAGGAGTGAATTACTCAAGTCCGGATTCTATTTCAATGACACGCTCCCTGTTTCCTGTGCGGGGGAGGCAAATGGACTTTTACATCCCCGTTGATTTTCCAGAGAAGGCATTCTACAGGATCTACCTTTCCATCACTGCCTTATCGGACACAAGCAGAGAACCTCTTTCAGTCTTGAAGGATCAGGCCGAGATAGTTATCCTCGGCTCCGGTTATCCGCGTCCGCAAACAATAGAAGCGTTGATCGAACCCCTTGTCTATATTGTGAAGGAGGAGCAAATGGACTCGCTGCGGTTAGCGCCGACGATAGAAGAAAAGAAACGACGCTTTGACGCGCTGTGGCTTTCCTTTGCGGACAACAAAGCTGCCGCCGCCCGCGCAATTAAACTCTACTACACCCGGGTGGAAGAGGCGAACAAGTACTTCACGACGCAAAAGGAGGGATGGAAAACCGACAGGGGAATGCTTTACATTGTGCTCGGTCCGCCCCTAAACAGCGGAGTGCGCCTGCAGAAAGAGATTTGGTTTTATTCTTCCACCGATCCAGATCCCGTCAATACCTATTACTTCACCAAAGTCCGGCCTAGCGACAACGAGTCTACAATCGAAAACCCGACCCTCGATCGGCAATCGTATTATGATAGGGGTTGGCAACGTGCGGTGGAACGTTGGAGAAATGGATCGGTGTTCTAGAGCCACTCTTTCATCAATGAATCTTTTTACCCGTCTTTTGCGTAAACGACGGTGTTGTTCGCTTGGTGGGAAATCGCTGCAGTCAGCTACAACTCCCCTTTGGTTTGTGCCAGGGTCTTATCTACATCTTCAATCACTCATTTGGGAATTGGATCAGTTGACACAATCAGCTGCGTAAACTTCTCTTCTGAGTCTACTTCGTAAACCACCCTTGTTCAGAGGACTAACTATGCCCATTCTTCTTGCAGTATCCTTAGCCATCATCAACGGCAGCATGGCCGATTCAGTAGGAGCCCCATGTAGTCGTCCGGAAGCAAGACAATTTGATTTTTGGGTTGGAGTCTGGGATCTCACCTGGCAGGGAGAGACGGGTCAGGTTCATGGAAAGAACACGATTTCCAATCTTTATGATCAATGCGTGATCAAGGAAGAGTTCGAGGATCCGAACGGCGGATTCCGGGGGATGAGTGTTTCCGTTTACGATACAAAAACCGAACAATGGCGGCAAACCTGGGTCGATAACAAAGGAGGCTATCTGGATTTCGTCGGTGGATTCAAAGATGGGCAAATGGTTCTGAGCAGATCGATGAAGAAAGACGGCAAAACCATCTTGCAACGAATGGTCTGGCATAACATCACGGAAGATTCGCTGGACTGGAACTGGGAACGGTCAGATGATGTTGGGAAAACGTGGAAACTGTTATGGCAGATTCACTACAACAGAGCAACCAACTGACCCCTTTATCACCATGGAGTGTGTATGAAGAAAGTCGACCAACTTGCCCTGATGATGGGGTTGATATTGATGCTCTCCAGTCATTCTTCCTCCCAGGTATTTGTTCGAATCACTGATCCCTCAAATCCAATTGTCACGGATGGCGGTTCTCCGAGCGGTTCATACGCGGGCGCAAGCTGGGTTGATGTGAACGACGACGGACTTCTTGACCTTTTCATCAATCGACAATCAGCAATCTATCGGGGCATCGGAGGAGGCAACTTCGTCAAAGACAACAATGTGATTCTCAATCAGGGAGCAACGTTCGGAAATACCTGGGCTGATTATGATAATGACGGTGATATCGACTGCTTTACTTCCGGAGGAGGAACGACCGGCTCCCATCTGTACCGGAACGACGGGAGTGGGGTTTTCACCAAGATTCTCACCGGATCGATCGCCGACAGCGCGTTTAATAATGGGTGGGGATCAGCATGGGGAGATTATAATAATGATGGATACGTCGATCTCGTTATCGCTGCGCCGAACGGATTTGCGGGGATCAATCACCCGAACCGGTTCTACTACAATAACGGCGACGGATCGTTTGCACGAATTGAAACGACTGTTGTCGCTATAAGCCTTGCGCCCTATACAGTGCCAACATGGGCTGACTATGATGATGATGGCGATATCGATCTCTTCATCGGAAGTGGTCCAGCAAATGGAACCGTTGCGACAGATTTTTTGTATCAGAACCTTCTCCGGGAAACAGGTAATGCATTCTTCCAGCGGATTACCACGTCACCAATAGCGACCGATCTCGTTGATGGTCAAGTATGGAACTGGATCGACTACGATAACGATGGTGATCTTGACGCGTATCTTACCAATTATCGATTTGCCACTCCCAACAACCTCTACGAAAACGTTGGCGGGACATTTCAACGAAAGACCATAACCGACGTCGGCACCATTGTGTCAGACCAAGGGAATTCGCTGACGAATACCTGGGGTGATTTCGATAACGACGGTGATTTGGACTGTTTTGTCACGAACGACGCCGGGGCGGGGAACATCTCTCGCTACTATCACAATAACGGCGATGGGACATTTACCCGAGATGACACCCTTGCCGTTGTTGGTGCAGGACCACAATACGGCGCCACCATCGGGGATTACGACAACGATGGCGACCTCGACCTTTTCGTTTCCGGAACGTCCACCACCAAAGGACTTTTCCGCAATGACTTGTCGAACGGAAACCATTGGCTCGTTTTGAAGTGTATCGGCTCGGGTGGAACATCAGGCTCGAATCTCTCGGCAATCGGCGCGAGGATAAAGGTAAAAGCAGCACTGAACGGCATTCCCACGTGGCTTCGGAGAGATGTTGCTGCGCAGAATAGTTTTGATTGTCAGAACATGCTGCCGGCGCATTTCGGTCTCCGCGATGCAACGGTCATCGACTCCCTGGTAATTCTCTGGCCCCGCGGTCTGACCGAAGTTTATACGAATGTTGCGATTGATCGGTACATAACAGCCGTCGAAGGAGGGGGAGTCACGGGGATCGATGAGCTGGCGGCACAGGTGCCCTCGCAATTCTCCTTGCAACAGAACTATCCGAATCCGTTTAATCCGGAAACGGTGATTGAATTCTCGCTTCCCGCGACGGGATACGTACAACTGAAGGTGTTTGATCTCCTCGGCAAAGAGATGACGACCCTTCTGGACGATGTTCGTGGTGCGGGACGGTACCGGGTATCGTTCAATGCAGCAGGTTTGTCCGGCGGCGTGTATTTCTACCAACTTCGTTA
>QKGJ01000138.1 GCA_003251275.1 Ignavibacteria bacterium | reverse complement strand
GGGTGTCCATGCGGTCCTTTCGTTGTCATCACATTCGTTCGATAATCACTGCACTCGCTTCTCCCCCACCAATACAAATTGCCGCAAGCCCGCGCTTGACATTCCGCTGCTCCATTGCATGGAGAAGTGTCACAATGATGCGGGCGCCGCTCGCGCCTAAGGGATGACCAAGCGCAATGGCTCCGCCGTTGACATTCAGTTTTTCCATCTCCAGCCCTGCGATCTTTGACACCGCAAGCGCAACGACCGCAAATGCTTCGTTTACTTCGAGCAAGTCAATATCTTTCAGCGTCATATTGGCTTTTTTGAGAACCTTCGGAATCACATCGGCAGGAGCCGTTGTAAACCAGACAGGGTCCTTCGCTGCCGATGCGTACGCAATGATCTTTGCCAGTGGTTTCTTTCCTCTTCGTGTGGCAGCCTCGGAAGACATCAGCGCCAGAGCCGCTGCACCGTCACTGATCTTCGATGCGTTCGCTGCGGTCACGGTGCCATCTTTTGTAAACGCTGGTTTGAGTTTCGGAATCTTCTCGAAATTTGTTTTTGTCACGTCTTCATCGAGAAGAACGGTCGTCGTTGTCCCCTTTCCCGCGGGGACTTCCACCCCGACAATTTCCTTGTCGAACCGCCCCGACTTTTGCGCATCTTGCGCGCGTTTATAACTCATGATCGCAAACTCATCCTGTGCTTCCCGAGGGACCTGACATTCCCGCGCGCACACCTCGGCCGCATTCCCCATGAGGTAGTGGTTGTACACATCGAACAGACCATCCTTCATCATTGAGTCAACGACTTCCGCGTTTCCCATGCGGTACCCGTCCCGAGCCTTCTCCAGCAGATACGGCGCATTCGACATGCTCTCCATTCCACCGGCAACAACAGTATCTGCATCGCCCAAACGAATGGCCTGTGCAGCGAGCATTACTGCTTTCATGCCTGACCCACACACTTTGTTTACGGTCATCGTTTCCACGGAGGTTGGCAATCCGGCAAAAATTGCGGCCTGCCGGGCTGGTGCTTGACCGACGCCAGCGGAAATCACGTTCCCCATGATTACCTCCTGCACGTCGGCAGCTGCAAGACCAGCGCGCCGCATAACCTCCTTTATTGCCACCGCACCCAAAGCTGGAGCTGCAACAGGACTGAGTGTCCCACGGAACCCTCCGATTGGCGTTCGGCATGCCCCAACAATCACCACTTCCTTCATAGCTATTTGTTTCCTTTTTCTATCCGAAAAGAGATCATCAGCTGTTCATCAATTTCAAGAATTCCTTGTTTGACTTCGTACCCCTCATTTTCTCCAGCATGAACTCCATCGACTCGACGGGATTGAAATCGGAGAGTAATTTGCGCAAAATCCAGATTCTATTCAAATCATCCGCATCGATAAGAAGCTCTTCTTTGCGCGTGCCGGAGCGGTTAATTTCAATGGCCGGGAACATTCGCCGATCGCTGAGCTTGCGATCGAGAATGATTTCCATGTTGCCTGTTCCTTTGAATTCCTCAAAGATCACTTCATCCATCCTGCTTCCGGTTTCCACAAGAGCAGTGGCGACAATGGTAAGGCTGCCACCCTCCTCAATGTTTCGCGCAGCTCCGAAAAATCGCTTCGGCTTGTGCAACGCGTTTGCGTCCACACCACCGGAGAGAATCTTTCCCGAGTGCGGTACCACAGTGTTGTGTGCGCGCGCCAGGCGAGTTATGCTGTCCAGGAGAATTACCACATCACGATTTGCCTCGACAAGCCGTTTTGCTTTTTCAAGAACCATGTCTGCGACCTGCACATGCCGCTCGGGCGGCTCATCGAAAGTTGACGAGACAACCTCGGCATTCACCGACCGTTCCATATCCGTGACCTCCTCGGGACGCTCATCGATGAGGAGAACGATCATTTTCACTTCGGGATGGTTGCGCGAAATACTGTTCGCTATCTTTTGCATCAGAATGGTTTTTCCTGCCTTCGGCGGTGAAACGATCATTCCTCGCTGGCCTTTACCAATCGGAGTGAGAAGATCCATGATCCGCATCGAATACTCGCCTGGTGCGGTCTCAAGCCTGAGCGTCTGGTTTGGATATAGCGGCGTAAGGTTATCGAACAACACCCGTTCACGAATCGATTCGGGATTCTCGTCATTCACCGCTTCAACGCGTAGAAGTGCAAAAAACCGCTCGCCTTCTTTTGGCGGCCGCACCTGCCCGCTTACCGTATCACCGGTGCGAAGATTAAATTTCTTGATCTGCGAAGGAGAAACATAGATGTCGTCGGGTGAGGGAAGATAATTGTAATCGACCGACCGGAGGAACCCATAGCCATCAGGCAGGACTTCCAGCACCCCCTTGCTGAACGTCAGACCACCTTGTTCGGTTTGTGCTTCGAGAATCTTGAAGATCAGCTCTTGCTTCCTCAGGTCACTATACCCTGAGATGTTCAGCTCCTTCGCGATTTGATTGAGCTCAGCAATCTTTTTTGACTTAAGCTCCGCAATGTCCATAGTCATGGAAGGATTACCCCTTGAATGAGAAAACTTTGTTCATCATACGGTTTCGCCATTATCATTGGCAAGACTACATAGAACGAGAAAAAACGGATGAAGAATTATTGGTTGGATTTCTAATTGAGAATAACTGATGTGTTTCGAGGTGGCGAAACAGGAAGATTCCTCTTTAAGTCAAGATCTGACTGCCGGAATATACAAGTTTCACTTTCGATTGTCAAGTGATGGTTGAAGGAGCAACCGTCAAAATCAAGAATCAGGCTCCTTTCAGAAACCACTTTTCTGCAAAAATTCCAGTGCCTCCCCCACGACGTAAAACGAACCTGTCACAAGCACTTTTTTCTCGGGAGCTTGGTCAACGACGAACCGCAGCCCATCTTCAATAGAGCCCGCCTGTTCCGAGGCAAACCCCAAGCTTCTCACCATCTGGTTCAATTCTTCAGCATTCAGCGCACGTTCTACCGATGGCTGAACGCAAATGAAGCTCTGTGCTATTTCAGAGAGGCTGACGATCATTTGCGAATAGTCTTTGTCCTTCATGACTCCAAATACTACGGTGAGACCATTCAAGCCCTTTTCCTTCAGCTCCGTCACGAGTGCTCTGGTGCCGGCTGGATTATGCGCAACATCCAGGATGCAGTTCCCCACCTGCTCAAGTCTGCCGCGAATCCCTGTGTTCTTGCAGACATTGGCCAATCCCCGCCCTATCGCTGATGGGGAGATATTGTAGTTCTGTTTTTGGAGCAACGCAACAGATGCAACTGCCAATTCCGCATTCCTTTTTTGATGCATCCCTGAGAGACCCAGGCGGACTTCAACGTCGTTCCATCCGTGTTCCAAGTCGGCCAATTCTTGAGCCTTCCAGAATTCTGATCCCATCTTTTTCGCTTTCGTCGAAAGGATATCAAGAATGTTTTCTGTTGGCTCTGAAGTGACTACAGGGGCGCCAGCCTTAATAATCCCGGCCTTCTCCAATGCGATCTCTTCCAGAGAAGAACCTAAATAATCCGTATGTTCTCTGCTGATGTTCGTAATGACGCTTACGAGCGGTATGAGAACATTCGTGGCATCTAGCCTTCCGCCCAGACCGGTTTCAACCACGGCAATCTCCACCTTGTGTTTGGCAAAATGCATGAAAGCAATGCACGTTGTTGCTTCAAAGAATGTCGCGTTTAGTTTCTGCACCTCATCATGGATCAGAGTAGTAAAGGAGACGAGTTCGACATCCGAGATTTCCTCTTTTCCGACGCGAATGCGCTCGTTGAACCGAACAAGGTGAGGGGATGTGTACAGTCCGGTCTTTCTGCCGCTTTCCGTGAGGATTGATGCAATGAAACTGGCAGTAGACCCTTTCCCGTTGGTGCCGGCCACATGTATCGATGGAAAGGAACGTTCTGGATTCCCAACATGGGCAAGAAGTTGGGAGATGTTCTGAAGACCGAATTTTATGCCGCGTTTCTGGAGCCCGTAGAGGAACTGCAGCGATTCCGAATAAGAACCCACAAGCCGTCAGAGCCAACTAGTGAGGACAGAGGAATCGACACGGGCGTCAAGGGACCCGACGAGATCACCCGTATCCGGGATACCATGCTCTTCGCAAAAGGCCTGAATTCCTTCGGCAATTGTCACTCCCGCTGAGGGATCAACAAAGTTCATTGTTCCAACCTGAACAGCGGTAGCACCGACCATGAGAAACTCAATCGCATCGGTGGCGGTTCGTATGCCGCCAATTCCAATCACCGGAATCTTCACGGCACGAGAAGCTTCGTACACCTTCGCGAGGGCAACCGGCTTTATGGCGGGACCTGAGAGACCTCCCGTCACAGTTGAAAGAACAGGCTTTCGCTTCTGAACATCGACGGCCATTCCGATAAGTGTATTCACTGCTGAGATTGCATCAGCGCCCTCGGCCTCAACGGCCCTCGCAAACTCAGAGATGAATGCAACATTCGGCGTGAGTTTCATTATCAAGGGCCTCTTGGTCCTCGGCCTTAGACGACGGGTAATCTCCGCAGTCATCACGCGGTCGGTGCCGAAGCTCAGTCCACCCTCTTTGACATTTGGACATGATACATTGATCTCGTATCCATCGAATCGAGAATGCTCCTCCAGTACATCCAAAACGGCGCAATATTCATCAACCGTACTCGCAGCAATATTTACAATCACCGGGCACTGGATAGTTTCAAGAAACGGGAGTTTTTCAGTGATGAATCGCTCGACGCCAATATTCGCCAATCCGATGGAATTCAGCATCCCGGATGGAGTTTCAACTATGCGGGTGGGGGGATTCCCTTCCCTTGGGTTCATTGAAAGGGACTTCGTGATGATAGCACCAAGCTTGTTCACGTCGACAAGGGAACTGCATTCGTCTCCGTAACCAAACGTGCCTGAAGCAACGAGTACCCTGTTCGGAAACTGAACACCACCAATTGAAAATGAAGTCTTTGTCATAAGCTGATACGTCGAATATCGAACACAGGTCCGTCCTTACACATCAACGCGTATCGGGATCTTCCATCGACTAACTCCACAGGGCATCCCTGACAGATACCAAAACCGCACGCCATAGGTCCTTCAAGCGATACTTCACAGGGAATGTTCCTGTCGACAGCAAATTTCCCAAGGGCACGCAACATTCCCGTGGGACCGCAGGCAAAAATCTTTGGCGATTTCCACCTTTGCGTCGGCAAGAGACTGGCGAGAAGATCGACAGCGGTCCCCTTCATCCCTTTTGTCCCGTCATCCGTACTCACGTGAACGTTCTCCAGATGTTGCTCCACGAGATATTCCGACGAACGCGCTCCGAGTATCGTCACAAGCTCTTTCCCTTTATTCCTGAGAATGAGGGTTGAAAGAGGCAGCGGTGCCACTCCAAGTCCGCCCCCAACAAGCACAGCGGTCATAAATCCTTCGCTCTCCAGGGAGTATGGAGTTCCGAGCGGACCAAGGACATTGACAACATCTCTGCTCGATTTCTTCTGTAGGGCAAGAGTTCCCTTCCCCACAACATTAAAAATTATCTCGCAGGTATCACCGTGTGCTCTGTAAATGCTGAAGGGGCGGCGCAAGAGCGGGTCGCAGTCATCTGCTACAGCGATATTGACGAACTGTCCGGCAAGAACAGATCGGGCGATCCTGGGGGAATGGAAGCGGAGAACGTAGGTATTGCGAGCAACCTCAGAAACACTAATGACCTGACTCTGTTCTTGAACCATTCCGGAGTTACGGTTTTTCAGCATCCGGCTTTTCTGGTGTGGGCGCAGGAACCATAACTCCGCTCTTCCCTTCTCCTGGAACTCCCTGGGGGAGAAATGGATTGTCGATCCGTGGTTTTTCCTGGTCGGTTTCTTGTTTTGGTGTTGCCGTGGAATCGTTGGCGACTGGAACCACCGGTGTGGGAATTCTTGCGCGAACAGCTCGGGCATATTCCGACGACGGGTAAAGATCAAGAAGCTTCCGATAGCTTTGGAGGGCGCTGTCCGGGCGTCCCTGCAACTCCTCGTACACCCAGCCTACGGCATATTGTGCCTTCGATGCTAACGGTGATTCCGGGAAATCGCGGACAATGAGTTTCAAGGAGTCGATCGCAGCGGAACTCATTCCCTTTTCAATTAACCCAACAGCGGACGAATACTTACGTTCAGCCGGATCCGATTTTTGAATGACCGCTCCGCCCAGAATTCTTGTCGCCGCACGACCGAACTCGGATTCAGGATAGTCGCGTGCCAGGACATGATACAGTGAATCGGCCACATTCCCCCCTGCTGTTGAGTCTGCCCGATCAATTTGTGCCAACGTAAAGAGGGCACGGGGAACGTAAGCATTTCCAGGAATTCGGTGTAGCAACTCTCCATACCAGAACTTCGCAGAATCAACCACACCGATCGTTGAGTAAAACAACCCTGCCAGCTCCACGAGGTTATATGCGAGGCGGGTATTCAATGAATCAAGGGACATTGGCGGGGCTACCAATGCCGGAAGGAGTTTATTTCCCCCCAATGAATCCGGCGTTAGAATCGTTGAATCTTTCCTAACGGTTGCGATACTCGTATCGGGAGGAGCGAGAATCGCTGCTTTGATACTGTCGAGTTTCCCAATTTCCTTGAGAAACGAATCATGCCGATTGAGGTAATCGGCTCGCTCTGCGATCTCTTTCGAAAGCGGGGATTGTGGATACTCGCTACGGCCACGGTTGTACGCAACCCGCGCAGAGTCATACAGACCCATTTCTTTTTCATACATATCGCCAAGGGCAAAGTAGCTCTTCAGAGAAGTTTCCGTCCGGGCATAGGTTGAATCGACAAACGTATATTGAGCTATGGCTTCACCGAGTTCGGACATTGCGCGATAGACATTTGCTATTTCAAGATCGATCTCACCAAAGAAATCCTTGTAGTTTCCGTTGTCGCGGAGATCAAGCAGTTCATTGAAGCTTTCCTCGTTCCTCCCCTGGAGCGACAGCACGCGGGCAAGGCCCAAACGAGCCCGATACTGGTGAACGAAATCGGATGCAGCATTGTAGGAATCCTCGTATGCGCGTAACGCTCCTTTCAGATCCCCCACTGTGATGAGAAGCTCGCCGGCATGACGGTACGTTTCCGCACGGATAACGGAACTGGAGGCACGGTCGGCGGCAGTTTGATAGAGCGTCAACGCCTCCTGATTGTTTGCCCCATCGATTTCGATTCGCGCGAGAAGTTGAGCGCTGCGAGCAATCATGTCGCCTTCATCGTCCTTGATAGATCGATCGAACAGATCACGAACGATCTTCTTTGCCCGGGTTGGATCCTTCATTTTATAGTAGGTCGAACCAAGAAGAAGTTTGCTTTCGGGAGCCATGTCGCTCTCAGGAAAACCGTCCAACAACTCAAGGAACTTTCTTTCCGCTCTTTGTAAGTCATTCTGGTAGTAGTAGCTCTTCCCAATCATGAAGAGAGCATCATCGACCAATCCGGATTCCGGATGATACTGCAACAGCTTCGAACACTTTTCAATGACGGAAGTGAGCTTTTGGCGTGCGCCGGGCGAAGTGGTGAACAACTCGACAGAATAATCCACCTCCTTGCGCGGATCCCGCTGTAATTCAATCTCCGACTCCACCTCGGAAAAGAGGCGGCTTGCATTATAATATGTATTGAAATATGCCGAGAGATTATCTGCAACGGAGCATCCTATGAGAGAAAGCAGGATGGAAAGATTAAGCGAAACGGAAATAATGCGAGCTATTGACGCTATGCGCAAGGCTGAAGTCCTATAAAACAGATGTGTTTTAGAAACATAGAGATTATCCTCAGAAAAAACAATACGACATTAAACCTCCACGAGATACCGTGCATCCAAGGGGTGAACTAAGCGAATCAATCCATTCCAATAACAACAGGAGTAAATCATGTGGTTCAAAAGAATAGCAGTCTTCTTCATCGCGCTTGCAACAGGCGTCTCTCTTTCCTCCAGCCAGCCAATGATGAAAGAACGAATGATGAAGGAACGTAGAGAGCATCGGCGGGAAATGATGGAAGACCTTCAGCTCAACAATGAACAACAAGCGCAAATGCAGAAACTTCACTTGCAGCTTGAAAAGAAGCAGGCCGGGATCGAGTCAGAGATTAAGCTCAGGCGCCTTGATTTGAAAGAAGAGTTGATCGGCGCCAATCCAGATCAGGCCAAAATCGAGAAGAACATCAAGGCAATCAACGATCTACAGCTTCAAATGAAACTCACGATGGTGGATCATGTGTTCAAGGCAAAAGCAATGCTCACTCCTGAACAACAGAAGAAGTTCAAACAGCATTTGCTCAGACTTGGCGGCGACGGACCGGAAAGACCCCAACGGCGCATGATGCGAGAGCATCATCAGTAATCGCACTTCATCATTCAATGGGAGGAGAATGGCTTCCTCCCTTTTTTACGGGGTGGTCGGCCGCAGATCAATTTCACTGAACAACGCTCGTTGAGGTGAAGTCAGAGCAAAGAGTACTGCCGAGGCAACATCCTCCGGCTGCGGAATATTCGGCCTTCCTGAGGTGCTGGCAGAAAACGCGGTATTGACTGATCCGGGAAACACTGTCATCACCTTGATGTTTCGATCCCGCACTTCCAGCATGAGCGATCCGGAGAATCCACGAAGTGCCCACTTCGTCGCAGCGTATCCTGCCCCACCCTTCAACCAATTTTTCCCGGCCAATGAAGCAATGTTCACGATCTTCCCGGACCGGGCGGAGATCATCGCAGGAAGAACCCCTTTGGTTGCAAGGATTACCCCTCGAAGATTGACATTCCACATCGCATCGAAGTCCTCCATTGCCATCTCTTCCACCTTTGCAAAGGAACCGATGCCGGCATTGTTCACTAAAATATCAACCTTGTTGAATTTGCCAAGTGTCGTTTTGACAAGATGATCCACTGCCGCAGCATCCGTGATATCGGTGGGAACGCTCATGGCGCCAAACCCTTGAGCGAGTAACTCCTTTTCGAGGGAAACCAGTTCTTCCTTTGATCTGGATGCAAGAACGACCTTCGCCCCTTGTCCGCAAAGGGCATGGGCAATGGCCCTCCCGATGCCTTTGCTTGCGCCGGTGACAATAGCAACCTGATCGTTCAGCTGTCTCATGAGCGTCTCCTCGATAGTAATACCCTTTGACGGAATGGGACCGTCTGAAACCGCAGAAGGTCTTAGGTAAGTCGGTTTTCAATGAGGGCGAGAAATTCCTGGCGTGTCTTATCATCATCCCTAAACGCTCCAAGCATCGCGCTTGTTGTTGCAAGAGAATTCTGTTTTTCAACGCCGCGCATCATCATGCACATATGGCGGGCTTCAATCACGACGCCAACCCCTTCTGGGTTCAGGACGTTGAACAGCGTTTCAGCAATTTGCTGTGTCAGTCGTTCCTGCACCTGCAAGCGACGGGCGAACACTTCAACAACGCGGGGAATTTTGCTGAGGCCGACGATCTTACCGTTTGGAATGTACGCCACATGCGCCTTTCCGTAGAACGGAATCATATGATGTTCACAAAGACTGAAGAAGTCGATATCCCGCACGATAACCATCTCATTATATTTTTCCTCAAACACGGCACCGTTCAACACTGCGGCGATATCTTCCCTGTAGCCTTTCGTCAGGTACTCATATGCCTTGGCAACCCTGTGCGGCGTTCGTCGCAGTCCCTCCCGTTGCGGATCTTCTCCTATGCCTATGAGAATGTCGGTCACCAGAGTTTCCAGTTTCATCACGTCCGGGGATTCTGCAGTCATGCTCTATTCTCCACGGTATTCAACAAAATTGTTCGGCGATTCATACAACTTAATGGAAATGAGTCGGGCGTGGGGTAACTTCGGTTTGAGAATATTCCAAAAGGCAATGGCCATATTCTCCGCCGTCGGGATGACTCCTGTCAGAAAGTCGATGTCATGATTCATATGCTTGTGATCGACCTTTTCAATGATCTCGGCATCGATCACATCGGAAAGTTTCTTCAGATCCATTACCATGCCCGTATCCTTGGGTGGATCACCCCCCACCGTCACTTCGATCTCGTAGTTATGTCCATGACCATTGGGGTTGTTACACTTACCGAATGTCTCGATGTTTTTTGCTTCAGACCAATCCGGATTGTGTAATCTGTGGGATGCTGAAAAATGTTCTTTTCGGGTTATGTACACCATTCATTCACTCCTGTACTCTAAACTCAAAGTGCGTTCAGCACTTCATCGACGTGGCCGTTGACTTTTACTTTTGGGAAAATCGAAGCAATGTTACCTTTTTCATCGATGATGAACGTCGTACGCTCAATCCCCATGTATTGGCGGCCATACATGCTTTTCTTCTTCCACACTCCGTACGATTTGATGATCTCTTTGTCCTCGTCGCTGACAAGAGGAAACGACAGATCGTACTTATCAGCAAATTTCTTGTGCGACGAGGCTGAATCGGCGCTTACGCCGACGACCACTGCGCCCTTTCGTTTGATGGCCGTTGATTTTTCGCTAAACTCACACGCCTCTTTCGTGCATCCGGAAGTATTGTCTTTCGGATAAAAGTAAAGAACGACTTTCTTCCCGCGAAGTTGTTTCAATGAAAGGATGCTACCGTCCCCAGTCGGTAAGGAAAAATCGGGAGCCTTGTCCCCCACTGCTAAACGAGCCATAGGTTACCTGTTCGATATAGTAAAGCCGGCCCGATTCATTGCGGGACGGCATTTCGTGGATGATTTTATTTTAGAAAGAGGAAACTGCTTTCTTTACTTCGTCGTAATTCGGTTCCGCCCCGGGGTTCTCTGAAATCCATGCGTACTTCACTGTTCCCTTCGGGTCAAGAACGAACACGGATCGTTTTGATGCTGTATACCCAGGCATACCGGCAAACGCATCGTATAAACCTGTGTACTTTTTGCTCACCTCACGTGTAAAGTCGCTTAGTACGGGGAAATTCAACTTATTCTGTTCAGCAAACACTTTATTTGCAATAGGTGAATCAACGCATGCAGCAACAACCTGGGCATTAAGCGTATTGAGATTAGCAAGCGAGTCCCGTAGTGTGCACATCTCCTTCGTACATACCCCCGTAAATGCTCCGGGGAAGAAGGCCAAGACAGTCTTCTTGCCGAGGAACTCGCTAAGTTTGCGTGGTTTCTTTTCTGTGTCGAGCATTGTAAAATCAGGCGCTTTGTCGCCAACTTTGAGGGCCATCTTGACCTCCTAATTTTGCTGTTTTGATTAAGATTCGCTGAAAGGTGTTCTAAAATACGGACTTCGAGGCGGATATCAAAACTCGGCGCGAAGGCCCGAGATAACGAGATGCGTCGTCGATTGGACTCCTTCAACCTTGACCGCTTGGTACTGGTAACGCAGGTCCCACCATATTTGGTTCCATATCTCGAAGTTTGCTTGTAGAGAAAACCGTTGCGTCCGTACAAGTATACCGTCGAGAAAGGTCTTGGTTTCAGGATCAATATTGCGGTGCGGTTGGAGGATATCGCCACCGACATTTTTGATTAAGACTCCGTTCGCATCGACAATATTATTTCCCTTCCTAACAAACTCGCCCCAAACACTCAAGAGAAGGTGACGGTAGGGAAAATAATCAACACGAAAAAGCCATTCGTCGGCATTCGGTCCAATCGAAGGTCCGAGAACTCTCCCCAAACTCCCATAATCATTCTCACGCGACCGACCATGGGAGAAGACAAAAGGTTCGATCCGTATATACTCCGCGGTGAAGCTTACATTCGGGAGACCGAACGGATCGGCACACATCCCGCCCAGTTGAAAGCCAAATCGATTTATCCACGAGTTTGAAAATACTTTCGAGAAATGGATGTCGTCCAGTAGAAGCGTACCATGCAGTTCAATGTTTGCGATTGCCCGCGTGCGGAGATCGAAGCTCCAAAACACATTGTCCCTCTCCTCGCGAGAACGCTGAGCCGATTCTATAATGATAAAAGGATTCAAGTACGCCAGGTCAACCGAACGATTGCTGTAGATTGCCATTTCCTGGAACCCAATGTCGAGCGTATGACCGAATGAGAATTCAATCCGATGTGCTGCAAAGTACTTGTCTGCTGCGATCGTTTCCTGGAAGACCGAACTCGTATCAGACGAAAGAGTATAGTCGAGAATTTGTCTCTTCCCCAAAATCCACGCATGGAGGAACGTGTACTTGAAAGACTTGTACTGGAAGTCTGCTTTGAGGAAATCAAAAACGCGGATATTATCCGAGAGAATCATCTGTTGCCCGCGGCCGTATCCCCAGAAAACCCGCTCACGCCCGGCCTGGACAGCAACCAATCCTGCATCGTAGCGCGCATATCCTTCTGAAAAATCGAAGTTCTTTGAATCCTGCGTCCCAAGCGCGTAGCTCTGGCTAATCACAGGATCCTGTTGCAGCAACGCCCTGCTCCCCCAGAACTGCGCGTTGGTCGCTTGGGCAAGGAATCCAAGCTTGCCATACAGAGTCCCGCGAACACGGACGCCTCCCTGAAAATATTCAGCCCGCTCATTACCGGGGTCGGCAAAGAAGCGGCGCGCGTTCAACGCTCCAAGTCCATTGGCAAAGAGGTTAATGTCGGTGTCGTGCAGGATGTAAAGAAACTTCTCTTTGCTCCCGAAAATGTCATAATGATCGACTTCTTCTGTGCCAGCAGGAAGAAGCGAGACGATGTTCGCCAGTGTCTTGTCCCTATCAAACGCAAACTCTTTGATGAATTCCTCCAGATATCCATTTTCCACAGCACTCAGCAAATCCCGTTTTGTTTCTATCGAATCAAGGTATGAAACCACCGCGGAACGGGACATCGGGATAATTGCATCAAAGTACCGCGTGAAGAAATGCTTTACATGCATCCGCTTGAGAAAATCGTAGACCGGGTGGTTTGCCGGAACGTTTTCCACCTGGGCATGCACTAAGGTAAAAGCCAGGAGGAGAAAGAAAACGAAGGTGGCGGATCGTCGGAACAGTGGTGAGATCAATTAATTGCCGAAGTAGATTCCATACCAGATCGGTCGTCCAGGTGCGATGCGGACCGCCGGTGCAGGAAAGTGAATGTAGTTGAGGGTCTGACTGAGAGCCCGGAGTAACCATGTATCCTGGGGAATGATTTTTTCCATGTCCCAATCAAAGCTAAGATACCAGACCTGATACGGCCTCGTTATGATATCTCTCGCCCCATAGCCAACCGCGATCGCAAGAAAATCCGGCCAATATGGTTTTGCACGCTCCGGGAGGAGACTGTTCACCTTGATGCTCAGCCAGAACGTGAAACCCTCATAGTCATCAAAAATCAAGTGTCGCTGTCCCGCAAACGCACCAGCCTTATCAAGGTTTTGTGATGGAATATAGCTCCACTTCAAGTCGAACGGTTCCATCGCGGGCCAGTAATGCTTGCCAACTAACCATCCCGCTCCCCCCACGTCCGCTAGCCAATCGACTCGATCGAAACCCCAGAGTGACAAACCGTCCTGGACTTCCGTATACGTGTTGAAGAGGAGCGACGAGCCTGCGCCCCACCAGACAGCTTCGCCCTCATCCATCCCAGCCCATTCAAAAGATTTTGCAAGAATAATCCCGAGCAAAGCAGTATCCCAAAAGTGTGCAATCTTATCGACCCAAAGTGAATACGTCAGGTCCTCGCGAAAATGAAACGGTGCTCGATTATCCTTCCAATAACCGTTTGCCTGATATATTGCAATGGTGCCCATCGCAGCCACCATCGTTCCTCCAATGATGGCAAGCCGACCTTTGTTGACACCCTGGGGCTGCATCGAAAGCTGATGTATCCCCGTTCCAGAGACTGAGGAATCAGCGTTCTTCTGAGGATACTTTTCACCCCGCGTTATAGTAGAAGAGTCGGCCTGAGCAAAACACGCGCTCGAGCTACACCAACATAAACAGAGAGTAACAAGGAAGAGTGAGTGAAAGTTTATTCTCATGCAAACGTTATGGGTGAATTCAGTCTAATCCAGTTGACAGTCTTTTCGATTGCCGTCCGAAATGGGGTGATCACATACCCTATATCTTTCTCTGCCTTCGCACAGGAGCACGCCCAGTCCTTTAGGAAGAGGTTTGTCCACCCCGGGGTGATCAGAGGGTGCTGGCCCGGCAACTTCGCGCGCAATTGCTCCAGATGGGAAAACGCCAGCGCCACCATTGGCGGAATATGAAAAAGGGTTTTTCGCACCCCTGATATTTCCGAAAGGATCTGGAAAAACTGGTTGAACGTAACGTTCTCTCCACCTAACAAATATCTCTCCCCCTGCACTCCCTTTTCCATGGCCATCACATGTCCATCAACAACGTCATCCACAAATCCATAGTTTCCCAAGCTGGTCCCGTCCCCAAGGATCGCGCGAAACCGCCCCTCGATATACCAAGAGATCATCTTCGTTACAGAGTTCGCTTCAGTCATGATTCCCGGGCCAAAAACGCGCGTCGGATTGACAATCACGATATCCATTCCTCCCTGAATATAGGTTGCAATCGTTTCTTCTGCAAGGGACTTGGATTTCTCGTAGTCAGTGAACCATGGAACTGTTCGCCCTGTGAGTTCTGTCGTGACCGTTTCGGATGAGGGATCGAGCGTGAGATTTGTTGAAGTAAAGACAACCCGCTGAACGCTTACTCGCTTTGCCGCTTCAAGAACATTTTTGAGTCCTCCGACGTTGACCCGTTTGTATGTCTCAGCATCGCGTGCCCAATTTTTTGCATACGCTGCAAGGTGGAATATCCTATCGCACCCTCGGACAGCGTTGTCAACCGACTTGGCATCGACGATATCGCCAACGCATATTTCAACATCAAGATTGAATTGAGGTTCAGTGGTCTTGCGCCGCACAAGAACCCGGATTGGTACGCCAGTTTCGACAAGTCTTTTGACGAGGTTCTGGCCGATAAATCCACCGGCGCCTGTGACTAGTGTTCTCATATCTGTGTCGATGATTTCATGGGAAATCTCTTGTTCAGGTGATCCACTATCCAAGGACTTGTTCGAAGGACCACGATGGCAACGACGATCCCCGCAACGGCATCCCACGAATAGTGATACCTACCGTAGACTGTTGAGACATACAGCGTAAGTATGATAGGAAGAATCCAGTAGAAATAACCGCGCGCATAACGGTAGAACATCACTAACATGACCGTGGCAGCAGCGCAATGCGGACTTGGAAGAGCTTCCCCAGGCGGATGTAGATTTGTCCTCATCCACTCTCCTAGCCACGAAAATACCCATCCATCAAGGGGCGTGCTATACAGCCCTTTCATGAAATGCATTTGCGTCGCAACAGGAAAAAGAATAAATCCAACATAGCAGAAGATGTACGCGAGAGAGAGGTTGAGTAAATACGAGTTCAATGCCTCCTCCCCATCCATCCGATAGCATGCGACAGCCGTTAACGGAAGAAGAGGAACGTAGGCGACATAGGAGAACATCATCCATTCTGTCAATGCCGGATGTATCAAGTGCTCAAGAAGCAATGATGCTTCCATCCCCAATAAGTATTGATCGAGGGAAATCAGGATCTGATCCATCCATTGGTCAAACAGAATATGCTGAAGGGGTGCGACGGCGGAAAACGCGATTGCATAGAAAAGGAGAATTGATCCCGCTCGGGAAGATGGCCCAATCCAAGTCGTGTGTCGGGAGTGGACCCAATTGCCGGCGAGCACAACAACTCCTGCCACTCCCATTTCTAGAACAACCATTTGCCAGTTCGCAACCGTTGATGAGAAGATTACGGCAATTGAAACGAGCAGAATCCAGAAACCTGCTGTGATGAGGTTGAGTGTTCTATACGATGGGTCTCTGTTCAAGAGAAAATGATAAGGAGGTCAAGAGTAACGGCAATCATGAAGTGCAGCAGAAGGGGCCAAAGGATGGAACGAGTTCGCAGCGCGAGTAGACCGAACAGAATTCCTCCCGCAATGGATGTGAGAAGCTCTCCGCTCGGAAAACCGATGTGCCACAGACTTGACGGAATTGTCTGAATTGCAATTGCCGCCCAGGCTCCGAACCGATCCTTCAGCCCGAAAAGCATGACGCCGCGAAAAAAGAATTCCCAGGCTCCATAGTAGAGCAACCCTCGCAAAGACTGAAACAATAGAAAGTGCCAGAGTGATGAACCGACTGTGGGATCAAGTGGATAAGTGTGCCGGATTTCAGCATCGTGGGAAGCCGGAATCAAAAATAAGACGGCGATAACTGGAAGCAGGATCGCAACAGTCTTGATCCCAAACTTCCAGTCGCCAAGTTGGATTCCGCATTCCGCGGGCGACCCTTTGGAAAGAACTATAAGTGCAAATGGAAGGAGACCAAATAACAGGAAAGCGGTGGCAAACATGTAGAGCGCGGGATACGGATCGACATTGATGCCGATGACCGACCTGGCAAATTCTATTGACCCAAACGGACGATGAAGCGCGACAAGGATTGACGCGGCAAGGAGTAGTAATAATGGACGGCGGTCCTGGCCTGGAAAGCCCGGAATCTGATGACGAAGAGATTTCAGAAGAGAAGTGGACAATGAAAATGTACCAGTACCTGGCGCGGGAACCGCGCGACCGTTATCGCTGGACGCGCATCTTAGTCTTGAAATACTCAATCGTTTTCTGCAAACCCTCCCTGCGGTCAACGCGGGCGCTCCATTTGAGAATTGATTTCGCCCTTGTCGTATCCGGCTGACGAACCTTCGGGTCGTCATCGGGAAGCTCTTTAAAGACAATCTTACTCTTGCTTCCTGTAAGATCGATGATTTCTTTTGCCAACTGGAGCATGGTCAACTCATCCTGATTCCCGATGTTCACCGGATCGATTTCATCGGAAAGTAACAAGCGATAGATCCCGTCGATCAGATCGTCAACGTAGCAGACGCTTCGTGTTTGATTCCCATCGCCAAACACAGTTACATCCTGCCCGGATAACGTCTGCGATATGAAAGCTGGAATCGCCCTTCCGTCATTCACGCGCATGCGTGGGCCGTAGGTGTTAAATATTCTGACGATACGCGTTTCCACTCCATGATACCGGTGGTATGCCATCGTCATCGCTTCAGAAAACCTCTTCGCTTCGTCATAAACTCCGCGGAAACCGACCGGATTCACATTGCCCCAGTAGGACTCCGGTTGTGGATGGACAAGGGGGTCACCGTATACTTCCGAGGTAGAAGCAATCAGGAAACGCGCTTTCTTGAGCTTCGCAAGGCCGAGTGCTTTATGCGTCCCAAGCGAGCCGACCTTCAACGTTTGAATCGGCAACTTCAGATAATCGATCGGGCTGGCAGGTGATGCAAAGTGGAGTATGTATTCAACGGGCCCATCGATGAAGATATATTCCGTGACGTCGTGCTTGACAAAGCGGAAATTCGGATTTCCCATCAAGTGGGAGATGTTTTCCGTATCGCCGGTGACAAGATTGTCAATTGCAATGACCGTGCATCCTTCAGCGAGAAGGCGGTCGCAAAGGTGCGAGCCAAGAAACCCTGCGCCTCCCGTTACAACTGCAGTTTTTTGCATTCTAATCAATCCGTTGAGTGCTGTTCGTTGATTCCTGAGAACTCACACCCGTCCGATTCCGTAGTAGGTAAAGCCCATCTCTCTCAGTTTAGCAGGATTGTAGATGTTCCGACCATCGAAGACAACTGGCGACTTGAGAAGAGATTTCATTCGTGAGAAATCAGGCCTCCGGAATTCATTCCACTCCGTCACCACCACCATCGCGTCTGCGCCTTTCAGGGCATCGTAATTGTTCTCGAAGTACTGGATCTTGTCGCCGACGAGTTTTTTCACTTCATTCAGCGCTTCAGGATCGTGGACTCTCAATGTGACGCCTTCTTTCAGCAGCATTTCAATAATTGTGAGTGCCGGCGCCTCCCGAATGTCATCCGTATTCGGTTTGAATGCAAGGCCCCACAACGCGATGGTTAAACCCTGAAGCTTCTTAAAGTGAGTCCGGATTTTTTTGACAATAATCTTCTTCTGATCCTTGTTGACTGTTTCGACTGCGTCGAGGATGCGGAAATCATACCCACTCGTTTTGGCCGTATGAAGCAAGGCGTTTACGTCTTTTGGAAAGCATGACCCTCCATAACCAATACCCGAGAAGAGAAACTGATTGCCGATGCGTGGGTCGGTTCCCATTCCCTTGCGGATCAGATCAATATCAGCCCCAACCTTTTCACAAAGATTCGCCACTTCATTCATGAACGATACTTTTGCGGCAAGGAAGGAATTCGAAGCGTACTTCGTCATTTCTGAACTGCGTTCATCCATCACGATGAGTGGGTTTCCCGTTCGCACGAACGGTGCATAAAGGTCTTGCATAATTGCAATGGCCTTCTGACTGCGTGACCCGATAACAATTCTATCCGGCTTCATAAAGTCATTGACAGCAGCCCCTTCTTTCAGGAATTCCGGGTTTGACACAACATCAAACTGCTGGGAGGAGTTCTTTGAAACCATCTCCCGGACACGATCGGCAGTGCCAACCGGAACCGTGCTTTTATTGACAATGACTTTGTAGCCATTCAAGAATTTGCCAATCTTCTCGGAGACCGCGAGCACATGCTGAAGATCTGCTGATCCGTCCTCCGATTGTGGAGTTGGAAGCGCCAGGAAAATGATCTCCGCGGACTCGACAGCTTTCTGCAGGTCGGAGGTAAACGACAGCCGATCTTCGGCCAGATTCTTCTTCAGCAGGTCGCTCAAGCCCGGCTCATAAATCGGGCTTTCCCCCTTCGCCAGCATCTTCAGTTTATTTTCATCAACATCGACACAAACAACGTCGTTGCCGCTTTCTGCAAAACACGTACCCACAACAAGACCGACGTAGCCGGTTCCGATCACTGACAACTTCATGAAACTCTCCAAAACAGTCTTTTGAAAAAAATGTGCTCCAGTATATTAAAAAATGCATAGAGAAACAAAGAACCATGCCAGAGCGGCGAGGACACTTTGTGGAATGTCTTACGAGGGAGCTGAGGTTTGAAGAACGCGCGCTGGAACGCCTGCGACGGTGGCATTCGCTGGAACATCCTTTGTTACCACACTGCCGGCACCAACAACAGCGTTCTCACCGATTGTCAGACCGCAGAGGACCGTGGATCCGGTGCCAACGGACGCGCCTGCTTTCACAAGCGTCGGGATGACACGCCAGTCTTTTTCTGTTTGAAGGGATCCGTCCGGATTGGCGGCCCGGGGAATGCGATCATTGATGAACGAGACGTTGTGTCCGATGAAGACGTTGTCTTCGATCGTTACGCCTTCACAGATAAAGGAGTGCGTGGATACCTTGACGTTTTTTCCAATCCGCACCCCCTTTTGAACTTC
>QKGJ01000265.1 GCA_003251275.1 Ignavibacteria bacterium | reverse complement strand
AGCGAGAGTCCATTAAAGATCGCTCGCGGCCAACCGAACTGGTACGGGATTATTCCCACGTTTGGGGAGAGGGCGTCTTCAGTTGTCGGAGAACATTCACATGTGCGCAAGACAGTGAAACCAGCCAGGCGCAATTCGTTCGGAAGGCTCTCTGTGCCCACAACAGTCACAAACCCATTTTCCTGGCAATATGTTACCTGATACTCCATCTCTCCGTTGCGCGACATCCGGGTTCGTACCTTCGCGTCATCCAACGCGAACCCTCTTTCCTGGAGAGCGACCACCGTTTCATACGAGTTAGCAGCAACACGTGCCGAAATACCTGCAGCCGAAACGGTGTCGAAGAGAAACAATATGAATCCAGCAACAATGATTATGAGTTTCATAATTTTGCCTATTTCAAGAGCATCATTTTTCTTGTCAGCATCCTCTCCCCAACTCGTGCCTGGTAAAAGTACACACCGGTAGAAGCAGGCAATCCTGCATCGGTGAGACCGTTCCACTCGACCGTATGAACTCCCGGAGGCACTCGCTCATAAGAAAATGACCTGATTGATCGACCAGTGACGTCGAATATTTGAAGAGTTAAATTGCTTTGTTGCGGCATCCTGATCTCGATCCTCGTTGATGGATTGAACGGATTTGGATAGTTCTGCCCCAAGTAGAACTCTGTCGGAAGCTCCGCCATTGGATTGACTGATGTAGGTCCAGCATCAACACCACCAGAAAGGAGATAGATGTTTCCTTCTCTCGATCCGGCGATAACCTCCAGACTGAAATTGTCATCAATATCAGGCACGACCGCAACTTCGCGGGACTGGTTGGAGCCAGTGGGAAAAAGTGCAAGCTGCGCACCATCCTGGCCTTTCACGATCATTGTCCCCGTATTCTGAACGGCTATCGCGACATCGTACGTTGAATCCTGATTCAGATCAGGAATTGCAGCAATGCCCATGGTGTTTCCCGTAGGGAGTGACCATACAGTAGTCCCGTTCGCGCCATTGAGACACAATGCTCCGCCGCCAAGGAGCGCAACAAGAATTTCATTGACGCCATCGCCCGTCACATCCGGGAGCTTCGCAAGCTGCATCACTCCCCCCCCACCAACTCCACCGGTGGGGTGGTTCCACATCTCGACTCCCGCTTCACCATCAACCCGATAAACGGGTCCCCAAAACGCACCGAGAATTAGGTCAGGACTTTGGCCTGCGACAGGAAACTCCATTACTTCCTTCCCGCCACCTGTTGAACTCATGAGAGGAAAATCCCACAACAGGTTGCCATTTAACCCGTTGAATGCTGTTGCCTTATATGCAGGTTCGCCAACCGTCCCCACCGCATCTGGTGTTGTATCGCCGCTGATATCATCGACCGAAATTACCCCGTGGGTAAATCCAGGAAGGGGCGCCTGCCAGAGTAGTGCCCCATTGTTTCCCTTAAAGAGATAAACGCTGCGTCTGCCTCCGGTTCCTCCGCTCTGTGTTGCACTGGCCGCTGCAACCACATCCGGAATTAAGTCTCCATCGAAATCACGGCCGACATCAATCCCCGTGAAGTCACCCAAACCAAAACTATCGGGAGCATCTGTGCCGAATGTCCATATCATCTGCCCGGTCTTTCCTGAAATGGCATAGACATGCTCATTGCCTCCTCCTGTCCCGATGACAACATCCCGGAATCCATCGTTGTCGAGATCATTGGCAACTGCCAGAGCCTTTTGGTGGGAATAGTCACCTGTCGTCCCGATGGAGCCGGCGCTCGAATTGCTTATATACGTGCTGAATGTCCACAGTGTATCGGTCGTAACCGATCCATTGCCGTTGAGCGCCATTGTCCAGTAATTTTCCGTCGAGACGACGACATCGGCCTTTCCATCCCCAGTAATATCATCAATAGCCCTGACTCCCTTTACCAGACGGCCAAAGTTTGAGCCACTCGGATGGTCGGGCACGGTGAAGCTCCAATGTGGCTGTCCGATCGGAACGCCGGTTGGATCTCCGGTGCCGGTCAAGAGAACAACTGAAACCGCTTCGACCGAGGAAACGGTGTTGCTCGTTATTTTGAGTGTATCGGTAAATGCGATTCCCGAAGAAGGTTGAAACCAAACCCGAACGCTTGTGTTCCCCAACGAATCCACCGTTACCGGCAACGGAATGGGATCGAGATAGAATTCGGGATTGTCATTACTGATCGCAGTGATACTGAGGGCCTCTGCACCAAGATTCTGTATTGTCATCGTGATGGATGAAGTGCTGCCAACCCGTCGAAGACCATAATTCAATGACGAGGGAAGGGAGATTGTGGGACTTCCGAAAATGCCAAAACCTCGAGCGGGGAGTTGTTTGATTGCTTCATCGGGGTCATCTGAGTATATCCGCACGACCGCCGAATCCAATCCATATGCTGTTGGAGTGAATGTAAGAGGTAGTAATTCATTGCCCGACGGCTGAATCGTCAGTGGCGTCGCAATCGACGCGACGACATTCGCGCTCAACCCAACGATAACGCTGTCAATCGAGAGAGGGCCGGTACCAACATTCTGAATTAAGACATTGATAAGCTTCGACGAGCCCAGGCGAACTCCTGCATAGTCCACCAACGCAGAGGAAAGATTGATATCAGGTGTGCCGGATCCGCCTAAATCATACTTGTAGAGCGCCCGTCCTGTGCTGGCACCCACTGGTTCTCCCAACAGCCACATGTACTGTCCGTCCCATGCCACATCTCGCGGATTCGTCCCATTCGAAGTTCCATCCAGCGGCTCCGGAATAAATCCGGCCGTGTCATGCGCGATCGGATCTACCCTGAAAATTCCTCGAGGGTCCCCCTGAAATCCATTCTCAACGTAGTACAAATACTGCCCGTCCCATGTAATTCCATAAGGTTGTTGTGTTGGGACAAGTATCGTATCGACAACCGTTTTCGTAGCAAAATCCACCTTGTACAATCCTGATTCGACATCAGGAGAGTACACGGAATACCACACGTGAGTTCCGTCCCATGCTACACCGCCGAGGAATTTGGAGATTCGCATCGAGTCGACAATCGTTCCAAACGGATCAATCTTCATGATTGTTCCCGCCGAAGTGTATCGACGAAGATAGAAAAAGTTGCCTGAGTCATCTCTTGCCAGACCCTGACTACTCACAACACCAGCAGGCACAATGACACTATCCATGACAGTCCCGGAAAAACTCATTTGAATGATCTTCCTCCCTTCCGTTGCATTGGAGGTATTGCTTGAGAGATACAGGCTGCTCGTATCCGCGGTCAGTCCCCACGCTGAATTGTAATACGTCGAACTAGGAAGAGGAATAACCTGCACAATGCTTTGCGAGATAGCCGGCGACACAATAGCGCAGATGGTCAGAAACATGGTAAAGACGAGAGGATAGCTTGGCTGATTCTTCATGTTGAAATCTCCATTGGAAAGAGAACAAATTTTGGACAGAGGAGAGATGCGTCCCTCGAGGAGCCTTGGTCAATTCAAGATAGCAATTTGAGGGCTGAAATCAATTAGTTGGACTTTCCATAGAACATTTCCCATATTATCTGCGGCCACGCAAGAGAATCTTCGCAGTAATTTCCACGTACGAGAAGTATAACTTATTTCCACCTCATGACAATAGAGGAGAAATCCAAATGCTGTCCTTTATCCCATCAAGACAGAGGCTGCTTTTCCACTACGCCGCTATTTTTCTATGCGGTGTGCTTGTGACAGGCCTCCCCTCGCAGCAAGCCCTCGCTCAGCCGAAGGTCCAATTCGAGCAATATACCCTAAGCAACGGCTTGACGGTGCTTCTTCACGAAGACCACTCGGCACCGGTCACGGCGGCCGTTGTCATCTACCATGTTGGCTCCAAAAACGAAATGCCGAAGCGCACAGGATTCGCTCATTTGTTTGAACACATGATGTTTCAGGGATCTCAAAATGTTGGGGACGAACAGCATTTCAAATTTCTTCAGGAAATCGGTGCTAATATCAACGGCTCGACAAACAACGACAGAACAAACTATTTCGAGATTGTACCGAGCAATTATCTTGAACTTGCGCTTTGGCTGGAATCGGATCGAATGGGATTTCTCCTCCCTGCAATGACGCAGGAGAAACTTGATAACCAGAGGGATGTTGTGAAGAACGAGCGGCGCCAACGAGTGGATAACCAGCCATATGGAACAGCCGGCGAGAAAATCGATAAAGCCCTGTACCCGGAAGGACACCCTTACAGTTGGCCCGTCATCGGGTATATGGAGGACCTCTCCGTTGCTTCTTTAGATGACGTCACTGAATTTTTCCAGCTCTATTATGCGCCGAACAACGCAGTGCTCTCGATCGCAGGAGATATCAATCCGAATCAGACAAAAGAGTGGGTACAAAAGTATTTCGGCGATATCCCACAAGGTAACGAAATTGAACGGCCGGGAGTCCAGCTTGTGACCCTCAAGGATTCCAAGCGGATGATGTTTGAAGATAAGGTTCAACTTCCCCGGCTTTATATGACATGGCCAAGCGCGCAAAGAAATACACGCGATGATGCTGTGCTGGATGTTCTCACCGACATACTTTCATCCGGCAAGAACTCACGTCTCTACAAGTCGTTGGTGTATGAGCAGCAAATTGCCCAAAGCTTGTTTTCATACCAGAATGGATCCGAGATCGCCGGCGAAGTCGGAATCGTTGTGACTGCCAAACCGGAGAAGACACTGACGGAAATCGAATCCGCAGTTCAGGTCCAACTTGAGCGCGTGCTCAAAGACGGTGTAACACTAAAGGAAATCCAGACCTCACTGAACAACAAAGAGTCATCGCTTATCAACAGCCGAGCAACTGTCTTTGGAAAAGCAAATTCCCTGGCGACGTATTTTGCGCTAACCGGTGATCCGAACAACATCAACAAGGAGTTTGACCGGTTCAAAGGGATTACTCCCGATGAGGTTCTCGGTGTCGCAAAGAAGTACCTTACAAAACCAAATGTCGTTCTGAGTGTGGTGCCGGAAGGGAAACCGGAACTCGCTGCCGCAAATTCAAACGAGAAGGAGGCCAGCAAATGAAACCGACCCATCTTCTCGTTCTTTCAGGAATTATCGGAGTTTTCTTCATGACAGGTCTCGCACACGGACAGACGACGTTGGACAGGAGCAAACGACCTTCGGGACAGCCCGTCCCCGAAGTAAAGCTACCGACGATTCAAAAAGCCACCCTGTCGAATGGATTGAAAGTCCTCCTCGTGGAGAATCATGATCTCCCGCTTGTTGCGTTTAATCTTGTCATTAATGCGGGAACAGAGTTTGACCCGTTGGATCAACCCGGCCTTTCATCCATGACC